>JBGZIN010000052.1:0-9227 GCA_041848345.1 Porphyromonas sp. | reverse complement strand
CGCCCAAGAGAAGAGGTCGAATTTTCTTCATAAACAATCTTGAATGGATGGTTTTCTCTTGATGTACAATAAGTTCATAAGAAAAAGAGACACTATACCGATGCGCATAGTGTCTCTTTAGCTTTTTGGAAATTATTTTTCCACAATTACGGTCGTCGGTGTGTAGAGACCTCCTGTTAATGCAGAGAGTAAACCATCTATGAATGAGTGAGTAATGGTTACTGTATAGTCCTTGGCGTCTCCTGCCATCTGTGTGGGATTAGCCGTTTTGATACCCGCCAAACCATTAACCACATAGTGATTCTTTTCAACTACTTTTATTCCTGTTTTTGCCCCTTCACCTACATTGTATCTCAATGTATAGCAAGAGGTTAAACACAAAACAGCAAACATAGCCAACACCATCTTAGAAACTACTTTTTTCATTGTTGTACAAATACGTTTAAGTTCCTACTCTTATCGTTTTTCAGTTCCACGCCGTTTTTTAGAAGTTTACGGATTTCTAATCTCTCCCACAAAGGTAAGAAACTTGTCTAAATAAAGCGTGTTGAAGTTTGTTTTTTGAGGAATTGGGAAAGAAGAAATGCTTCGTTTTGAGAAAAACGATCTTTTAATTCATTGTAAGCGTTTTAGTTTTAGGGGAGTTTTTATTTGCGATCTTACTTACTTTGATACATTTTTTTTGTACAGATAGAGCTTCGGAGGGCAGAATGTAAATGCTAAAAGAATAAAAGGAATTGGACACTATCGGGAATGATTGGGTTATAAACTTTTGTATTCCTCTTTCGTTGCAAGAGAAAAATGAGACGGGGGAGGATAAACTTGTATGAGTTTGTTTTTTTAAGTTTGTGCGCATTCTAACTTTCACCCAATGTTGCTCCTCAATTGTGTACTTTGGTTTATTCTTGAGTTTGTATGCATTCAAACTTAAATTTGAATGCGATGATTTTCGAGTTTGTATGCATACAAATTATCTTTTCAATGCATACAAATTTACAGACCAATCTCTAAGAAAGATTTGTTGCATCCTTTTTGATTGTAAATAATTGAAATACAATAGAATGGTTGTTCCTGATGTCGTATGTGGCAAGATCGGGGTAGCGGACAAGAATAACACATTACGAAAATGTCAGTTGCACGGCATTGCCAACTAACCGCACCATAACTTTTATCGTTTCAAGCCCGTTGTTATGCTACTGTTGTGCGGCATTGTTCACAACTGAGCCAATACGTCGGGCGATGAGAGATTACCCACGTGGGAAAAGTGTAGAGAGTAGTAGGTGAGCAGATAGTGCAATATGCCTCTACGTTCTGACACAGAAAAGCGAAAGAAGCGCATGTTTCGATAAGAAATCCGAGCAAATAGGGGCAGGAATGCAGCCTCTTGCGGGGGGATTGAGGGGCTGAGTGGAGCGCGATCCGTGTAGCGACTTTCTGCCAAATCGAACCATCCCTTTGCATAGGGTGAATAGTAGTCTCGGGGAGCGATACCCACGTGATGCAACAGTTGATACAGAAAAGCAAGGTGAAAGTTGGCAACTCCCTCGGAAGAGTGTTCCAAAATATCCAATGAGTTGGTTATGTAGGTAAATAAGCTCTCTTCACCGGGTGTTTCTCGTAAGATATGGGTTAATACTTCCGATAGAAAGTGTGCCATGGAGAGCTTGGTCGGATGACTCAAAATATCCAACCGTATGGTGGCATATTCGGCTTCTTTTATCTCTTGCAAAGTGCGCCCATCCCGATGCTCCACCACGAGGTTCAGTTCACTCAGCGGATTGATCAAACGGCGTAACTGACCGGCTTTGCTTTTTCTACTACTTTGATTCAGTGGGATGCGGTAACTGACCATCCCTACGGCTTCGGTGAATAAATGAGCGATGCAAAAGCTATCGCTGTATGCCTGTTTGCCCAGTACAATGGCTCGGGTGGAGAGTATCATAACGGAGAGCAAAGGTAGGAATTAGAACCATAAAAAAGAGTGGAAGATCTGTCGTAGGCAACATCTTCCACTCTTCTTACAGTCTGTTTTGGAAGTTTATTGAGCTTCTATTACCACCTTAGGGGTGTTTTTGAAAAGATTGCGTACGTGCGTTTCTTCGGCACCCGCATCGACCAAAACTTTCTCAAGGCTATCATTCCCCTCGACGATAAAGTATTCAGCCTCTTCATTGTATCCCTTATTGTGCAGATTGATCGTTTTCAAACGAGGCATGTTGATGGCTTCTATATTTGCCACATGCTCGTTTTGGCTGAAGTCCAACACCTCCAAAGGATTGTTGGAAATGAATATTTGCAGCAACATCTTTTGTTGAGTCAAATCCAGAGTGCTCAGCTCATTATTGAAGAGGAAGAGGAACATGATCTTGGGTAGAGCCGATAGGTCTATTTCTTTCAGCTTATTGTTGTATAAATTGAGACGCTGCAATTCGGGTAAATTTACCAACTCAACCTTGCTTATTTGGTTGCTGTTGGCATGTAGTTCTCTCAGGTTGGGCAAATTTTTGGCTGTTATCGAACTCAAATTATTTTCCACCATATCGATGCGTTCGAGTAGAGGTAGATCGGAGAAAGTTACCTGTTGCAACACCCCCTTATTGAGGAGTGCTTTGGTGAGTTTTTTCAGTGGAGTCAAATCCATCTGAGTGATCGATACGTTTTGTAGATACAGTTCTTTCAACTCTGTATTATGGCTCAGATCGAGTTCTTTCAAGCCTTTATTTCCATAAGCACGCAGATCTGTCAGTTGTTTCATTGCCGATACGTTCAAAGTGGCGATGTCATTATTTCCCAAATGTAAATACTTCAAATGGGTAAGCCCAAAGATGGGCGATGCATCGGTAACGAATTGATTTTTGAGCCCCAACGAGTCGAGATTGACAAAATGTTCCAATCCTTTTAAGCTGACAATTTTGTCTTTTTCGGTTATTTCCTCTTTTGTGGCAAACTCAAACAGGAGAGATTTAGCCCCTTCCACCTCTTGCGGTGTGAGTTCACCATCTTTATTCGAGTCAAAGGAGTAGCGTTCCAAAATGAGACGTTTGAGGTTGGCATCGGCAAAATGGATGTAGTTACCGCTACCTTGTTGTACAATCACTTGGCAAGTAAGTTCCTGTTTTTTGCCACAAGGACACTCTACGAGAGCTGTAACGATGGCTTCTCCGACAGCCTTTGCCGTTACTTTGCCCAGCTCCACAGTGGCTATTTCGGGCTTATTGGAAGACCAAGATACCTTGTCGTTGGCTCCAATGCCCAGGATGGAAAGTGTTTTATGACTCCCGACAGAGAGGGTTAAGGTGGTTTCCGATAGCTGATAATTTAGAGGCTCCTGACCTTTGGGGCGACAAGACGAAGCAAAGGCTACGAGCAACATAAAGATAGGAAAGACTATCCGACAACGAAAATCATTCATAGTTTTTTTTGATTTAGTGGTTTATACATATTACTATTCTGAATCCATGGGGAAGGCTTCTTCCAAAAGGAGTTCATTGCCATCCCATTTGATATATTCTCCTCGTTGGTACCAATCGCCGAGAACGATCAAGCGTTGTCCCGAAGAGAGTTGGTAGTCGAAAGGTAAGTGCCGATGTCCGAAAAGAAAAAAATCAGTTTCGGGGAGCCGAGGAGCCTCCTTCTTACACCATTGCACCAGCCATTCTTCCTCTAACGAAAAGTAAGGATTGAGGGTGGTGTGGGCAACTTCCTTGCTCTTTTTCTTAAGTCCGTAACGACGGCTTTGTAGAGAGCA
This sequence comes from Porphyromonas sp., assembly GCA_041848345.1. Classification (GTDB taxonomy): domain Bacteria; phylum Bacteroidota; class Bacteroidia; order Bacteroidales; family Porphyromonadaceae; genus Porphyromonas. The sequence continues at coordinate 5,479 of JBGZIN010000052.1, read as the reverse complement.
ACCAAGTGCAAAGCCCACAGTCCATCGAGGGTGGATTGCCGAAAAAAAGGTTTGAGCAAGAGGATTGCGAAAGAGACGGTACATAAAGTTATTCACCCATTTTTGAGAGCGATACTCTTCATCACCATGAGCCAAACGAAAACGCTTGCCTTTTAGTACAACTTCAATGGCATTGTGGTGTATATGCACACCCAACTCTTTCTGAAAATACTCCTTCATCCATACATCATGATTGCCTGCGAAGAAGTGTATTTCCACTCCCTTATCGGTCAATTCGGCAATTTTTCCTTGGAAACGGATGAACCCTTTGGGCACAACGTAACGATATTCGTACCAAAAATCGAATACATCCCCCAAGAAATAGATGGCTTCGGCATCGTGTGCAATGCTATCCAACCAAGCCACTAACCTCTTCTCGGTAGCGCGCACATCTTTGTGATAGGGGGAACCCAAATGGGCATCACTTGTAAAGTAGATCATATTTTCTGTGTTGGTTATGGGGCAAGCATGGGCAACATCCAAGGCAAAGATAAGATTTTATTCAAGGAATATGCTCTTTTGAGGGGATTTAATTCACTACAAAAAGGTATGAGATTATTACGAATACCCTAAAATGGTGATTGTGGCATTGGGCAGGCTAATCTACTTTTGCCGTACGAAAGTTAAGTTCAGAAACAAATAAATCACAATGAAAAAAATCGGAATTTTTTTCGGTTCGTCCACCGGGACAACCGCTGATGTAGCAAAGACTATTGCTAAGCGTCTCAACGTTGCAGACGCAGATATTTTTGATGTAGCTAATGCAGATGCTGCAGCTTTTGCCAACTATGAAGTTTTGTTGATGGGTTGCTCAACTTGGGGTATGGGCGATCTGCAAGACGATTGGGAGGGATTTTTGCCCAAAGCAAAGGGACAAAACCTCGCCGGCAAGTGTGTAGCCCTTTTTGGCTGTGGAGATTCTTCTGCTTACAGCGATACATTTTGCGATGCTTTGGCTACGATAAAAGAAGAGCTTGATGGAACAGGTTGCTCTTTCATCGGAGAGTATGCTCCTGCCGACTATGGTTATGATGCAACACGCTGCGAGCAAGGCGGCAAACTCATCGGTCTTTTGATCGACGAAATCAACGAGTCGGACAAGACATCGGATCGTATCGATACTTGGGTGGCTGCTCTTCAACCCAACCTTTAATTGAAAAAACGGGAAAATCTCTTCGTATAGAGTTATGGAATCCTTATCGTTGCACCAATTGGCACAAGATGCCGATATAAAAGTCTTTTCGCATCTCATTTATGAGTTTGAGAAGGGGGTGCGCCATTTAGTCCTCTACACTCTTGCCGAGGAGTATGTTTCGTTTGCCACAAACAAGCTGACCAATAGGGGGATAGACTTCTTTTTACAGCCTGTCCCCGAACGGACGAGCGTGAATATATTCTTTGGAAAAGAGGAGTGTTTGCGCACGCTGAAAAAGTTTTTGAGAGAGCGTCCTTTGAACAACTTGTCTCCCGAAGAGGATTTTATCCTGGGAGCATTGTTGGGATATGATCTCTGTCGTCAGTGTGAACGTTACTGTCGGCGAGTGGAGCTTTCCGCACAAACTGTGGTAGATGTGAGACAACCCATAGCCGTTGATCTATAAAACAACGAGGTTGTTTTCGACAACTTTGTAGATCGTTTGAATATTTCTCAAGCACCTCATCTCTTCGGAGTTGGGGTGCTTTGCTTTTCGGCTAATTCTTTGCAGCGAGGTGCTTTTTGTTCGTCAATCAATCACTGTGGCTTTTGTGCAGAATTTGGCTGGAAACACTTTTGGGGTTTCAGCCATGCATTATAAAAGGGAAAATATTTTAGAAAGTCCGCTGTTTATGGGCAATGCTTCCCAAAATAAAGCGTACCTTTGCCCCGCTAACAAATCTGCAATTTTCAGATGATGCCATTTGATTATATCGTTGTAGGAGGGGGGCTTGCAGGGCTTTACACCTCCTATAAACTCTCTCGTGTGGGTAGAGTGGCTCTCGTGGCACGTGCTTCTTTGGAGGACAGCAACTCTTTTTATGCACAAGGGGGAGTGGCTGCTGTTACAGAAGAGCAAGATACTCCCATGAACCACCTCGAAGATACGCTTGAGGCGGGGAGAGGGCTCTGCATTGAGAATGCTGTCAAAGTGCTGACAGAGGAGGCACCTCGGAGAATAGAGGAACTTATAGCCCTTGGAATGCACTTCGATACACAAGATGGACATCTTGCATTGGGATTGGAAGGAGGGCATCATCACAAACGCATTCTCCATGCCGGGGGGGATGCGACGGGGCGTATGCTCTCTACCTTTATGATTGCAAAGGTGAAAGAAACCCCATCCATTACCATTTTGGATCATCATCAAGCGGTTAGGCTTTTTGTTTCCGAGGGGCGTTGTGGTGGCATTTGGGTCTATAATGAGCAGCAGCATAGGATAGACTTTCTACCTGCCAAAGCTGTGATACTCGCCACGGGTGGGGCAGCAGCTCTTTACCATCCGACAACCAACCCTCCCACTGCTTTGGGGGATGGCTTGGCAATGGCTTTAGAGGCAGGAGCCGAACTCAGAGATATGGAGTTTGTCCAATTTCACCCAACCGCCTTGTATGCTCCCCATCATGGAGCTTTTCTTATCAGCGAAGCAGTTCGTGGAGAGGGAGCTTACCTTTTGAACAAGCGCGGAGAACGTTTTATGCAACATCGTCATTCTTTGGCAGAATTAGCTCCGAGAGACACCGTTGCCTATGAGATATTCCGGGAGATGCAGCAAGAAGGCGTGAAGCACGTAACTCTCTCATTGAAGCATTTGAAGGCAGCGCATATCCGCCATCGCTTCCCCACCATAAGCAAGCATTGCGACGGTATGGGACTTGATTTTACGCAAGAGATCCCGGTTGCTCCGGCTGCACATTATACGGTGGGGGGGATTGTTACCGATCTTTACGGGAGAACATGCATAGAAAATCTTTTTGCCGTGGGTGAAGTAGCATCCACGGGTGTGATGGGAGCCAATCGTTTGGCATCCAATTCACTTATTGAGTGCCTTGTGTTTGGAAAACGAATTGCCGACTACATAGCTCAAAACACCTTTGAATTTGTAATGCAGCCCTGTGAAATACCTGATTTGAGTGTATCGCTCGGAAGCCGTGAAGAAGAGCAGGATTGGCAATACTCCATAGGAGAGGAGTTGATGAATGAACTTGGAGCGTTGCTGATGCAGGAGATGGGTATTATCCGCTCGGCAGCTTCGTTGCAAAAAGCACTGAATGCAATCGATACGCTGCGCAAACGAATAGATCTTCTGCCCCATAAAGAAGGTTTACAGGCATATATTCACCGCTTGCGTCTATCTTTGGCATACAGAATGGTCTCGGCGGCACAGTGTCGTGAGGAGAGCCGTGGAGGGCATTTTCGTTGCGACTATCCCGAAACACTCCCCGAAGGAGAAACTTATCATATAGTAATGACTAAAGATTTAATCCGAAAGATATATATCACCCGATGAAAGATTTATTATTTTCTCGTCCCGATGAAATTGCTAAAATAGCACATCTCATAGATCTTGCTTTTGAAGAAGATATTGCTCAGGGAGACATCTCCACACAGTCTATATTCCCTGCCCGAGAGAGGGTTACGGCTCTTATCACTGCCAAAGAAGCGGGAGTGATTTCGGGCATAGGCATAGCACGAATGATCTTGGACAAAATGGGAGATGATTATTCAATGGAAACCCATGTTCAAGATGGAGACATACTTAATAAAGGCGATAGGGTATTGTCCATCACAGCCTCTTACACGACTTTGCTCTCTTGCGAGCGCACTTTACTCAATTTTATGCAGCGCATGTCGGGAATTGCCACCGAAACGCATCGCTATGTAATGGCAACGGAAGGGTTCAAAACACACATTTTGGACACGCGTAAGACGGTTCCGGGACTACGCCTGCTGGATAAAATGGCAGTACGCCACGGCGGAGGACACAATCATCGCATGGGGTTGTACGACATGGTGATGCTGAAAGACAACCACATTAAGGCGGTGGGTAACATCACAGAGGCGGTTTCCATGGTACGTTGTTCATTGCCACTCTCGATAAAGGTGGAGGTGGAAACAACCACTTTAGCCGAGGTGCAGGAAGCACTCAATGCCGGAGCGGATATTATAATGCTGGACAATATGTCCAACGAACAGATGCAACAGGCGATTGCTCTCATTGGTGGTCGGGCAGCAGTTGAGGCATCGGGCAACATGACACTCGAACGCATCCCTTCTGTTGCCGCATTGGGGGTGGATTATATCAGTGTGGGAGCATTGACCCACTCGGTGAAAGCCTTGGATTTGAGCATGAACTTTATAGCATAAGAAAGCAACAACCCAACATTAAGGAAAAGAGAGAGAAAATATGATATCGACAGCAAAGAAAGAAAATTTATCGGCTTTGTATGAAGAGATAAATGCCCTTAAAAAGGAGCGCAACGCCGTAGTTTTGGCTCATTATTATGCACGCCCCGAAGTACAAGCTGCAGCCGATTTTTTGGGAGACTCGTTAGCATTGTCCCAAAAGGCGGGAACAACCGATGCCGATGTTATACTCTTTTGTGGCGTTCATTTCATGGCAGAGACAGCCTCGATCATATCACCGCAAAAAAAGGTCTTGATCCCGGTACAAAATGCAGGTTGCACATTGGCAGAGAGTGCCACGGCAGCAGGATTGGCAACGTGGAAAAAATATCACCCCAATGGCTTGATCGTGAGTTATGTAAATACTTCTGCGGAGGTGAAAGCAGAAACGGACTACTGCGTTACCTCATCCAATGCTTTGAAAGTGGTCGAGTCTCTTCCTACAAACGTTCCCATCCTTTTTGGACCGGATCGCAATTTAGGAGCCTACATTATGCAAAAGACAGGGCGTGTTATGGAGTTGTGGCAGGGTGATTGTTACGTACATCGTCATATAACGAGCGAGTTGATTAACGCCTTTTTACTTCAATATCCCGAGGCTGATGTCCTCATTCATCCGGAATCTGTGGCTTGTAACGATGATGCTGTTTTGGCTCATCCACGCTGTTTTGTTGGTTCCACATCGGGTATTTTGGAACATCCGGGGCGCACGGATAAGCAACAGTTTATCATTGCCACCGAAGCTGAAGCCATTGTTGAGTTGGTGCGTCGCTATCCGAACAGAACCTTTATCCCCATTGCCCCGGAGCATAGATGTGAATACATGAAGCTCACCACGCTTGAGGATGTACGAGATGCACTCAAATATCAACGCTATGAAGTAACTGTCTCGGAGGAAATACGCTCCAAGGCATTACTACCCATTCAGAGAATGCTTTCCATTTACTAATTGCCCGTTTAAGGTATCATGAACAGTCTTTGCACTTCATAATTGAGCGGGAATAGGCATTGAGTGTGCCAATCTCCTCCCAACTTTCTGCATGAGAGTTGGGAGTTTTT
>JBGZIN010000051.1:0-29370 GCA_041848345.1 Porphyromonas sp. | reverse complement strand
TCCCAAACGAAATTGCTGCCGGGAGGTGTGTACATGGGTGTACTCATCTCCGTTGTTAATGCTGGGTAGGTGCCTTGGCGAGGCATGCCTTTTTCCACTTGAGCGGAAAGCAATCCCGCAGAAGCTCCCAACAAGGATAAACAAAGTAAAACTTTCTTTTTCATCTTGTTTCTTATTGTGTTAAAACTTAGTATTATGTTATCTTCATCTATATCAGGCAGCGCCCTATCCGCATTCACCTCAAGCATCATGGGCATTTAAGAAATGCCTTTTTGCCGTCAAATACTTTGCTACCTATTTAATATGTATATCGTTTCACGCCGTCTTTGTCGAGCGAGAGAAGTATTTCAAAAATGCTTGCGGGGGAGTCGGGCTTCCTCTTTCTTTTGCACCAAGCTCCTCTTTGAGTCATATGTTTAGCGGACACTTCAGAGTTTGGTGCACTTGAGCAAGACTTGGCTTAAGCCCCAAACCTCCGAACAACGCAAAGATAAATAAAAAGAACAATAAAACCAATCTCTCCTCTTTCAAAAAGTATCAATTCTTTTTGAGGGTATTGAAGACCCTTCTTCGTAATCCAAATTTCGATGCGATGGGAAAATTTGCCGTGGCATATTTGTTTGTTTGATAAAAACTTTTTACCTTAGCGCGGAAAATTTGCTCTTTTGTAAATGACCTGCTTCGGTGTCTTGAAAAAGAATGGAGCATTGTGAGGCTTCACCTATTTATATACAGGGCGCTCAGACGCATTTCTTTGGGAATGGAACTTCGCTTGTACTATGAAGGGTTGAAAAGAATTATTTTAACATTTGTATATTATAATAACTATTTGAACGATGAAAAGACCAATTACTATTGCTGCTTTGTTGGCAAGTATGACGCTTGCAGCATCGGTTTCTGTGGAGCAGGCTAATGCACAGTATGCATTTTCTGCTTCTCAAGGTGCCGTGAAAGAAAATGTGCAAGGAAGATCGCTCATGGGCGTACCTTCTTCGGCAGGACGTACAAACATGGTGCTTCCCGAAGGGGTAAAACCCACTACCTATGGAACAGAGGTTTCTTTGTTGAAGGAAGGTTTCTCAAAAATGACTTCAGGAGAAGAGAACAAGCCTGATACCGATACCAAAATTTGGTTGGAAAGAGAGGAAGCTGCCGGTTCTTCCGAAGAAATGACTAAAAAGTATCCTGTATGGTTTAACGTAAAACCCGAATACACAGAGACGAAGGTTTGGGGTGCCGGTAACGTTTATCCCGCCGGAGGATGTCTCTACATGGCAGAAAGACAGGCGAAGTTCAATACACCTTTGCTCGATGTTTCGGAAGGGCAAGGTAACTTCTTCGTGCGCCTCAGAGCTCGTGTTTCTCGTGCGTTGCAAGATGGCGAAGGTGCAGTTTTGCTTGTTCAAGCTGCTGAAACCAACAACATGGCTCCCAGTTGGACACATGGAGAGAACTTGTATATCACCAATCTTACGACAGAGTGGAAGACCTATGAGTTCCTTTTCCAAAATGGAGGTAAAACAACTCTTGTAAACATTGTTAAAGAGGTTTCGGATGCCGGTATCGGAGTGTTGATTGACGACATTGAAGTGCTTCGTGTAGATGCATTTGTTGCAATGCCCGAATTGAAACTCTATGTGAACTATAAGGGTACATCTGCCGATCTTCGTTGGAATGAAGTTGCCGGAGCGGATGGCTATTTGTTGAATGTTTACCACATGGTGGAAACGGGAGAAGCACCCCCCGATCCTCGTATGCCCAAGCCCACAAGACCTGAGTTTGTGGTGAAAGATCGCAAGATCGAAGGTGGAAGCACTGTGAAATATACTCTTTCCGATTTGGTGTCCGGAACGGTTTACTATTACAGCCTTACGGCAACCAAGGGTGAACAAAAATCCATTGCTTCTCCTTATGCGGAGATTTATGATTTGGAAGCTCCCGTGGTTAAGCCTATAACCGGTCCTGCTGTAAATGGAGTGTTCTCCGTGGCTTGGAACGAGGTGCCTGCTGCAGATGTATATAATGTGTGGGCATACTATGATCGCACTGCCGAGCAAGATGGCGAGTTTGTTATCACCAATGAAGATTTCTCCACACTGAAGGATATAGACGGAGGTGCGCCTAAGTTTACTCCTGAAAATCCCGATCCATACGCAGAAACCTACCAAGGACATATTCGTGCCATTGAAACGGTTCAAGCAGGTTGGATGGCAAACTACTACCGTCCCTATGTTGGTGTTGTTTGTTTGGATGGATGGCATGCTTTGATCGGAAAGAAGAACGTAACGCTTCAATGCGATGAAATCGATCTTTCTCGTGATGGTGGTAAGTTTAAGGTTTCTGTTGATTTCTGGGGTGTGATTGCCGAAGAGAAAAACGAAAAGGCTGAAGTTATTGCCACAAGACAAACGGAAGCTGCTGTGGCTCTCTTTACTTATGACGAAGAGTTGGGCAAGTTCAAAATGGCAGAAGTTTTCTATCCTGCGGGAATTACTCCCAAATGGTCTACACACGTAATTGAGTTTACCAAGGGTACATCTCGCTCTAAGATTGGTATTTTCCCCGTGAAGGGCGATGCTAATCTCTATGTGGACAACTTGAAAGTTACCCAAAACTTCAAAAAAGGCGATGTGTTCCGTGAGCCTTGCTATTTGAAGCAATATATTCAAGAGACGACACACGAAGTAAAAGTTAATGCTCCCGCCGACAAGTTGCAAGCTCCTCTTTATGCTCGTGTGGTTGCTGTTCGTGGCAAGGGTTCTCAAGATCAATACTCAGTGGGTGAGCTTAAGAAGAGCGCATTCTCTAACTATGAGACAGTTCAAAATACAGTTGGAACAGAGACTTTGGAGGCATTGGTGGAAGCTAATGTTTATGCAGAGTCAGGCGTGTTGCGCGTAGTTAATCCTACGGGTGCTGCGGTAACTGTGTTTGCTGTTGGTGGAGAAACTGTTTATCACAATGCTGCCGGAGAAGAAGCTATTGCTATTACTGACCTTGCTTCAGGTACTTATGTAGTATCTGTGGGCAATGAAGTATTCAAAGTGCTTCTTTGAGAAAGTATTTGCCGATCGGTCGGGTGAGGTTGTGAGTTGGCGCTAAGCGCATGGACTGACTCCCTTTCGGTCGCTCGTCGGCTCTGAAAAAAAACTCCGATGATCTCGTTAGAGGTCGTCGGAGTTTTGCTATTATAAGGCTGTTGTTCTGCACCTTTGCAGGTGTATGGAGCCCTACACACTCTTCGATAGTTCTCTTTCCGACGACCCGTTGTTCTGTACTTTTGCGGGTGTATGGAGCCCTGCACTCTCTTCGGTAGTTCTCTTTCCGACACTCCGTTGTTCTGCACCTTTGCAGGCGCATGGAGGGGTGAAAAAAGAGGTTTTGCGGAACTATTGGCTCGGTTGTTTGATCGAGTCTTTGTAACTTGTTCGTATAGAGTGTTTTGTTGTATGCATTCAAACTCAAATTTGTACGCATATAAATTGGACTTTGTATGCATTCAATTTGGCATTTGAATGCGATGAAATTTCTCTGTCGAAGCAATCGGCTTTTGGTTTGCTCCTTTTTTGTTTCTCGGACGCAGTCCACGGATGCGGATATTGCTCGTTGTTTGTCGGGCGAAGAAAGACCTTGAAAAAGGTCAAGTCCGATCGGATCTGTTCGCCTTTTCGGAGGAATAGAAGGTGTATATGGTTGTTGTAAAGGAGTTTTTGTCGGCGTTAGCTTGTGAAATGTTTGGATTATCCATTTTTTGTTTGTAACTTTGTCCCGCTTAAGCTATACGTATAGCTGTATAGAGATTATTAGTATAAGTTTAGAAATAAGAAAAATGCCTACGATTCAACAGTTAGTTAGAAAGGGACGTGAGCGTTTCGATGAGGCAGGGAAGTCTCCTGCTTTGGCGGCTTGTCCACAACGTCGTGGAGTTTGTGTGCGTGTGTATACTACTACACCCAAGAAACCGAATTCTGCTATGCGTAAGGTGGCTCGTGTGCGCTTGACCAATGGTAAGGAAGTGAATGCTTACATCCCGGGAGAAGGACACAACTTGCAGGAGCACAGTATTGTACTCGTGCGTGGTGGTCGTGTGAAAGATTTGCCGGGGGTGCGTTATCACATCGTGCGTGGTACATTGGATGCTGCCGGAGTAAATGGTCGCTTGCAACGTCGCTCTAAATATGGAGCTAAGCGTCCGAAAGCTGCGAAGAAGTAATATCCTTTGCAGAGCAAAAGAGAGGTAACTCTCGGTTAAGGGGTCAAGTGGATCTCTGAAAGAAAAATAATAAGAACCAGTTTCGGGTTCAGTTGGATCGGCTATCTTATTAAAGGTAGGTTGAGTAAATACCCTGGTGAGGGTGTTGAAGACGTTCGGCGATTAGGTCAGAACCGACAACCGATTCGAAACAAATGATTTTGAATAACAATGAGAAAGGCAAAACCCAAAAAGCGTCAGGTGTTACCTGATCCTGTATTTGGAGATCGTCAAGTGACAAAGTTTGTAAATCACTTGATGTATGATGGCAAGAAGAATCTTGCTTACAGCATCTTCTATGATGCTCTTGAGATTGTAAAGGGGAAACTCTCTTCCGAGGAGAAGTCCGCATTGGAGATTTGGAAATCTGCATTGGATAATATTACTCCTCAAGTGGAGGTTAAGTCGCGCCGTATCGGAGGTGCCACATTCCAAGTGCCTACGGAGATTCGTCCCGAGCGCAAGGAGTCTATCTCTATGAAAAACCTTATCCTTTTTGCGCGTAAGCGTGGAGGTAAAACAATGGCAGATAAATTAGCTGCGGAAATTGTGGATGCTTACAACAACCAAGGTGCTGCATTCAAACGTAAGGAAGATATGCACCGTATGGCAGAGGCTAACCGCGCATTTGCTCATTTCCGTTTCTAATTATTAAAAGATAAATAGCTATATGGCAAACGATAAGAATTTAGGTTTGACGAGAAATATCGGTATCATGGCGCACATCGATGCCGGAAAGACCACTACGTCAGAACGTATTCTATTCTATACGGGACTTACCCACAAGATTGGGGAGGTGCACGAAGGAGCTGCTACCATGGACTGGATGGAGCAGGAGCAGGAGCGAGGCATCACGATAACCAGCGCTGCGACAACGACTTACTGGAATTACGACAGTGATAAATATAAAATTAACTTGATCGATACCCCGGGACACGTGGACTTTACCGTGGAGGTGGAGCGCTCTCTTCGTATTTTGGATGGAGCGGTGGCTACTTTCTGTGCCGTAGGGGGTGTACAGCCTCAGAGTGAAACGGTTTGGCGTCAGGCAGATAAGTATTCTGTGCCCCGTATTGCTTACGTGAATAAGATGGACCGCTCGGGAGCCAACTTCTTTGAAGTGTATGCTCAAATGCAGCAGGTGCTCGGAGCGAAGCCTTGTCCCATTCAGATCCCCATCGGGGCTGAAGAGACCTTTAGAGGTGCTGTGGATCTTGTTAAGATGAAAGCTATTGTTTGGGATGACGAAACGATGGGTGCCAACTATGAAGAGTTGCCTATCCCCGCAGAGCTCCAAGCAGAGGCAGAAGAGTGGAGAGATAAAATGTTGGAAGTGCTTGCAGAGTGCGACGATGTTTTGATGGAGAAGTATTTCGATGATCCTTCCACAATCACGGAGGAGGAGATTCGGACTGCTATTCGCAAGGGTACTCTTTCCATGACCATCAACCCCATGTTGTGTGGTTCTTCATTCAAAAACAAGGGCGTTCAAACGCTTTTGGACGCAGTTTGCGCCTATCTTCCAAGCCCTATCGATACTCCTGTTGTGGAGGGTACGGATCCTGAGGATGCAGAAACGGTGATCACTCGCAAAACTTCGCCCGATGAGCCTTTGTGTGCATTGGCGTTTAAGATTGCAACAGACCCCTATGTAGGTCGTCTTTGCTTCTTCCGTGTGTATTCCGGTTCGCTCAGTGCGGGTAGCTACATTTTGAACTCTCGTACGGGTAAGAAAGAGCGTATCTCCCGTCTTTTCCAAATGCACTCCAATAGTCAGAACCCCATGGAGGTGATTGGCTGTGGTGATATTGGTGCCGGAGTGGGTTTCAAAGATATTCGTACAGGTGACACTATTTGTGATGAAAATGCTCCTATTACGCTTGAGGCTATGGAGTTCCCCGTGCCCGTTATCGGTATTGCGGTAGAACCCAAAACGCAAAAAGACCTTGATCGTTTGGGTGTCGGTTTGGCTAAGTTGGCAGAAGAAGACCCAACATTCCAAGTGGCAACCAATGAAGAAACAGGGCAAACCGTTATTAGCGGTATGGGTGAGTTGCACCTTGAGATTATCATTGACCGTCTGAAACGTGAGTTCAAGGTTGAGTGTAATCAAGGTCGTCCTCAAGTTTCTTACAAAGAAGCGATCACGAAGGCTGTTGAAATTCGTGAAGTTTATAAGAAACAAACTGGGGGTCGTGGTAAGTTTGCGGACATTATTGTACGTGTAGAGCCTGCCGATGAAGACTTTGAAGGAGATCTTCAATTCATTGACGTGGTGAAGGGTGGTAATATCCCCAAGGAGTTTATCCCCTCTGTACAAAAAGGTTTCCAACGTGCCATGAAGACCGGTGTGTTGGCAGGATACAATGTAGACCGTCTTAAAGTAACCCTTCTCGATGGTTCGTTCCACCCTGTGGATTCGGATCAGCTTTCGTTCGAAATCGCAGCCATGCAGGCATTTAAGAATGCTTGTGCACAAGCCAACCCTGTTTTGTTGGAGCCTGTGATGAAGCTCGAGGTTGTTACTCCGGAAGAGAGTATGGGTGATGTGATCGGTGACCTTAACAAACGTCGTGGTCAGGTGGGAGGAATGGAATCAAGCCGCACCGGAGCACGTATCGTTAAGGCAGATGTGCCTCTTGCAGAAATGTTTGGTTATGTAACCGCTTTGCGTACCATTACGTCGGGTCGTGCTACAAGTACCATGACTTTCTCTCATTTTGCTGAAGTGTCATCTTCTATTGCTAAGCAAGTGCTTACAGAAGTAAATGGCCGTGTTGATTTGATCAAGTGATAATTAAAATAAAGATATGAGCCAAAAAATTAGAATCAAGCTCAAGTCCTACGATCACATGCTCTTGGATAAGTCTGCAGAGAAGATCGTTAAAGCTGTAAAGGCATCGGGAGCTATGGTGTGTGGTCCAATTCCTTTGCCCACACACAAGCGTATCTTTACAGTGAACCGTTCTACTTTTGTGAACAAGAAGTCGCGTGAACAATTCGAACTTTCGTCTTACAAGCGATTGATCGATATTTACAACGCTTCCAAACAAACAGTGGATGCTCTAACTAAGTTGGAGCTTTCCAGTGGTGTAGAAGTTAATATCAAGGTCTGAGATTAAGGACAATTAAACAACAAAAGAAATGCCAGGATTATTAGGAAAAAAAATCGGAATGACTTCCGTTTTCAGTGCTGATGGAGTAAATCTTCCATGCACTGTTATCGAAGTAGGCCCTTGTGTTGTTACTCAGGTGAAGACAAGTGAAAAGGATGGTTATGATGCTCTTCAATTAGGCTTTGTGGAAGCTAAGGAGAAGCATACTACACAACCTCTTATGGGACACTTTAAGAAAGCCGGAGTAGCGCCCATGAGGCACTTGGCCGAGTTCAAAGGATTTGAAGGGGAGTACAAACCCGGAGATACCATCAAGGTGGACATTTTTGAAAATGTTTCTTACGTTGATGTAATCGGTACCTCTAAGGGTAAGGGCTTCCAAGGGGTAGTCGGTCGTCATGGTTTCGGCGGTGTGGGTCAATCTACTCACGGTCAGCACAACCGTTTGCGTGCTCCGGGTTCTGTGGGAGCGTGTTCGTATCCGGCGAAAGTGTTCAAGGGCACTCGCATGGCGGGTCAAACCGGAAACGAGCGTGTAACAGTTCAGAATCTCGAGGTGATCAAAGTGATGCCCGAGCACAATTTGTTGCTCATTAAGGGAAGTATCCCCGGGCATAAGGGTTCAATTGTAGCAGTGGAGATTTAAGCGTATGGAATTGTCAGTTTATAACATTAAGGGTGAGGATACGGGCCGTAAGGTAGTTCTCGATGATGCTGTTTTTGGCATTCAACCCAATGATCATGCAATCTACTTGGCAGTGAAGCTGTATCGTGCTAACCAACGTCAAGGTACGCATAAATCGAAGGAGCGTAGTGAGTTGAGTGGTTCTACACGTAAGCTTATCCGCCAAAAAGGTGGTGGTGGAGCTCGTCGTGGTGACATTAACTCTCCTCTTCTCCATGGTGGGGCACGTGTTTTCGGTCCTCGCCCGAGAAATTACAGCTTTAAGCTCAATAAGAAATTGGTGCGTTTGGCTCGTCGTTCAGCCTTGTCTTATAAGGCAATGAACCAGGAGATCAAGGTAGTGGAAAGCTTCGATTTTGCTGCGCCCAAGACGAAAGATTTCGTTGCAATGACAGCAGCCCTCGGAGTGGCAGACAAGAAAACTCTTTTTGTAATGCCTCAGGTGCCTTCAAATGTTTACCTTTCTGTGCGTAATGTGCCTCATTCTTCTGCGATCAATGCCGATAAGCTCAATACTTATCAAGTGCTTGATGCCCACCGCTTGATCTTTACGGAAGAGGCTGTTGCATTTGTAAATGAATCATTCAAGTCTTAATCAAAACAGCAGGTATATATGGGTATCATCATTAAGCCGATTATATCGGAGAAAATGACAGCAATCACGGAAAAATTTCCCGAACGCTACGGGTTCCGTGTTTCTCCAAAGGCGAACAAGATTGAGATTAAAAATGCTGTTGAGAGTATGTATAATGTGAAGGTGGTGTCTGTAAACACTTCCAACGTAACTCCTAAGTTGAAAGTGCGTTATACGAAGAAGGGTATTCTTCGTGGGCGTGCATCAGCTTATAAGAAGGCTATTGTTACGCTTGAAAAAGGACAGGTTATCAACTTCTTTGCTAATATTTGATTGTAAAAATGGGAATTAGAAAACTCAAGCCCACAACTCCTGGGCAGAGACATAAGATTATTGGTGCGTTTGACAAGATCACTGCAAGCACACCAGAGAAATCTCTCGTAGTCGGAAAACGTAAAACCGGAGGACGTAACAATACGGGTAAGATGACCATGCGTTACATCGGAGGCGGACACAAGCAAAAGTATCGTCTCATCGACTTCAAGAGAATCAAAGATGGCATTCCCGCAACCGTTAAGAGCATTGAGTACGATCCCAATCGCTCTTCACGTATTGCTCTTCTTTATTATGCCGATGGTGCCAAAGCATATATTTTGGCTCCCGATGGATTGACACCCGGTCAAACGGTTGTTTCCGGAGAAAATGTGGCTCCTGAGGTAGGTAATGCATTGCCATTGGCTAAGATCCCCGTGGGTACAGTGATTCACAACGTGGAGCTTCGTCCCGGTCAAGGAGCTAAGTTTGCTCGCTCTGCGGGTACATTTGCTCAGCTCGTGGCTCGTGAGGATAACTACGTGGTGCTCCGCATGCCTTCCGGAGAGACACGCCGTGTGCTTTCGGCTTGTAAGGCTACCGTAGGAAGTGTAGGCAACAGCGATCATGCTCTTGAGCAGTCAGGTAAAGCCGGACGTACTCGTTGGTTGGGTCGTCGTCCTCGTAACCGTGGTGTGGTAATGAACCCTGTGGATCACCCAATGGGTGGTGGTGAAGGTCGCGCTTCCGGAGGACATCCCCGCTCTCGTAACGGTCTCTACGCTAAGGGACTTAAGACACGTGCTCCTAAGAAGCACTCATCGAAGTACATCATTGAGAGACGTAAGAAAAAATAACTACTAATTAATCGAAGATAAATATGAGTCGTTCCTTAAAAAAAGGTCCTTATATCTGTGTTAAGTTAGAGAAGAAGGTGCTCGCAATGAATGAAAGTGGCAAAAAGTCTGTTATCAAGACTTGGTCACGCGCTTCGATGATTTCTCCTGATTTTGTAGGACACACAATCGCAGTACACAATGGCAACAAGTTCGTTCCTGTGTACGTGACAGAAAATATGGTCGGTCATAAATTGGGCGAGTTTGCTCTTACACGCACATTCCGTGGTCATTCGGGTAACCGTAAGTAAGAATAAGCGTCGAGTTTGTTGACATAACAAAATGAATAGACAATGAGTAAAGTGAATAACAATACTACTAATCGCACTAAGGCCGACGGTACTATTCCTTGCTTTGCAAAGCTAAATGATGTACCTACTTCGCCTCGTAAGATGCGTTTGGTTGTGGATAATATCCGTGGTATGGAGGTTAATCGCGCTTTGGGAATTTTGAAATTCTCTTCCCGTAAGCTCGCAGCTCTCCGTATCGAAAAACTTCTTCGTTCGGCTATTGCGAACTGGGAGCAAACTAATGGTCGCAAGACAGAAGAGGGAGAGCTTTATGTATCTCGCGTTTTTGTAGATGCCGGAGCTACTCTCAAACGTCTTCGTCCTGCACCACAAGGGCGTGGTTATCGCATTCGTAAGCGTAGTAACCATGTAACTCTTTTTGTAGATACGCTTAATAACGAAAATAACGACTGAGAGCATGGGACAAAAGATTAATCCAATAGCAAATCGCCTCGGATATATTCGTGGCTGGGATTCTAACTGGTACGGAGGAAAAAACTATGGTCCAACTTTGTTGGAAGATAGCCAAATCCGTAAGTATTTGAATGCTCGTCATGCCAAAGCAGGTATTGCGCGTATCGTTATAGAAAGAGCTCTTAGACTTGTAACCGTTACTATTTGTACTGCCCGACCCGGTCTGATCATCGGAAAAGGAGGGCAGGAAGTAGACAAGTTGAAAGAGGAACTCAAAAATCTAACTGGCAAGGATGTACAAATCTACATTTATGAGATTCGTCGTCCCGAGGTAGACGCTGTGCTGGTCGCATCGAATATCGCACGTCAGTTGGAAGGTAATGTAGCTTATCGTCGTGCTGTTAAGATGGCTATCGCCTCTGCCATGCGCTCCGGTGCAGAAGGTATCAAGGTGCTCCTCTCTGGTCGTCTTAATGGAGCTGAAATGGCTCGTGCTGAAATGTTCAAAGAGGGACGTACCCCCTTGCACACTCTTCGCGCAGACATTGATTACGCTCATGATGAAGCTCTCACTAAGGTGGGGATGATTGGTGTAAAGGTTTGGATCATGAAGGGTGAGGTATATGAGAAGAGAGATCTTGCTCCCAACTTCGCTCAAGGTGCTCAAAACAACCAGCGCCGTGGAGATTCTTTCCCAAGAGGCAATGATCGTCGCCGCCGTAACAATCGTAAAAATAACCGCTAATCTTCAGGAGGATTAAAAGATTATGTTACAACCTAAAAAAGTCAAGTTTAGAAGACAGCAAAAAGGCCGCATGAAGGGTAATGCTCAACGCGGTAATCAGCTCGCCTTCGGTTCTTTTGGTATAAAAGCCCTCCAAAGTAAGTGGATTACAGGCTCGCAGATTGAGGCTGCCCGTATTGCAGTAACTCGTTACATGCAACGTCAGGGACAAGTTTGGGTACGTATTTTCCCCGATAAGCCCATTACAAAGAAACCTGCAGAAGTACGTATGGGTAAAGGAAAAGGTAACCCTGAGGGGTTTGTGGCTCCTGTTACTCCCGGACGTATGCTTTTTGAGATCGAAGGAGTTTCTTTTGAAATTGCAAAAGAAGCCCTCCGTTTGGCTGCTCAGAAGCTACCTGTAACTACTAAGTTTGTTGTACGTCGTGATTACGACTCAGGCAGAGAAAATGCATAACAAGTTAGAGAGACGAAAGATCCTATGAAAATGTCAGAACTCAAGGAGTTAACAACTTCTGAATTGAACGAGAGGCTCGAGACTCTTACAAAGAATTACGAGCAAGATAAGATCAACCATGCTGTCTCTTCTCTTGAGAGTCCTGCTAAGTTGCGCCAAATGCGTCGCACCATAGCACGTATCAAGACTGTGTTGGTTATGCGTCAAAGTGAAAACCAATAATTGAGACACAGAGATGAGAAATCATAGAAAAGAACGTATCGGAATAGTTGCAAGTAACAAGATGGATAAGACCATTACGGTAGCTATCCATTGGAAAGAAAAGCACCCGATCTATGGAAAGTTCGTGAACAAAACGAAGAAATTCTATGCTCACGACGAAAAAAATGAATGCGGTATTGGAGACCGTGTGCGCATTATGGAAACTCGTCCTTTGAGTCGCCATAAGCGTTGGAGATTAATTGAAATTTTAGAAAGAGCTAAGTAATGATACAGCAAGAGTCAAGACTAAGAGTTGCTGATAACAGTGGCGCACGTGAGGTACTTTGTATTCGCGTTTTAGGCGGTACCCGTCGTCGCTATGCCTCTGTGGGCGATGTTATCGTTGTATCAGTGAAGAGTGTAGTTCCGGCGAGTGATGTAAAGAAGGGCTCTGTGTCTAAGGCCCTAATCGTTCGTACGAAAAAAGAAATTCGTCGTAATGACGGTTCTTATATTCGTTTCAGCGATAATGCTTGCGTTCTTCTCAATGCATCCGGAGATCTTCGTGGTACTCGTATCTTTGGTCCCGTAGCGAGAGAGCTGCGTGCCGTTAATATGAAGGTAGTTTCATTAGCACCAGAAGTGCTCTAATAAGAAGTGTGTATATGAGCAAAATGCATATAAAAAAGGGCGATACAGTAATGGTTAATAGCGGCGAAAGCCGTGGCCGTACTGGTCGTGTCCTTAAGATAGTTGCCGATAAAGAACGTGCTATTGTTGAGGGGCTTAATATTCGTAAGAAGCATACTAAGCCTTCTGCTCAACACCCACAAGGGGGCATTATTGAGGAAGAAGCAGGTATTCACATCTCAAACCTCAATGTAGTAGACCCTAAAACGGGTAAGGGTACTCGCATCGGTCGTAAGAAAGACAGTAATAACAAGAGTGTTCGTTACTCTAAAAAGTCTGGGGAGGAGATAAAGTGATGAGTGCATCTACAACGAGTCTCAAAAAAGAATATAAGGAACGTATTGTTCCTGAATTGATGAAGCACTTCGGTTATACGAGTGTGATGCAAGTACCTGAGCTCAAAAAGATTGTTATCAATCAAGGTTTGGGTATGGCGACAGGAGATAAAAAGATTATTGATATCGCCATTGATGAGATTACAGCCATTACAGGTCAAAAGGCAGTGGCTACTTATTCAAAGAAGGATATCTCAAACTTCAAACTTCGCCGTAAGATGCCTATCGGGGTTATGGTTACGCTTCGTCGTGATCGTATGTACGAGTTCTTGGAGCGCTTAGTACGTGTTGTATTGCCTCGTATTCGAGACTTCAAGGGTATTGAAAGTAAGTTGGATGGTCGTGGTAATTATACCCTGGGTATTGAGGAGCAAATTATTTTCCCCGAAATAAATATTGATTCTATTACCAAAATATTGGGAATGAATATTACCTTTGTAACCTCTGCGGCTACTGATGAAGAAGGTTATGAACTTCTTAAAGAGTTCGGTCTTCCTTTTAAGAACTTAGCAAAGTAAGAAAATATGGCAAAAGAATCAATGAAAGCCCGTGAGGTAAAGCGCCAGAAGATGGTGGCAAGATATGCAGAAAAGCGTCGTCGTCTGAAAGAAGAGGGCAACTATGAAGCTTTGCAGTCTTTGCCTCGCAATGCCTCTCCTGTTCGTTTGCACAACCGTTGCAGCATGACCGGGCGTCCAAAAGGATACATGCGCCAGTTTGGAATTTCTCGTATTCAATTCCGTGAAATGGCTTCGAAAGGGCTTATTCCCGGTGTGAAGAAGGCAAGCTGGTAATATCGCTGAGAGAGTTTTAGTTTAAATATTGTCCGGAGTGTCCGGATCAATTTAATTTATTTGATAATGACAGATCCAATAGCAGATTATCTGACGAGATTGCGTAATGCAATCCAAGCCGGTCATCGTGTTGTCGAAATCCCATCTTCTCGCATCAAGCAGGAGATAACCAAGGTGCTTTTCGACAAAGGGTACATTCTGAACTACAAGTTTGAGAATGTAGACGAGTGCCGTGCCACTATCAAGGTTGCTTTGAAGTATGACCTTGCTCAAAAAAACAATGCGATTAAGAGTTTGAAGCGCGTTTCGCGTCCGGGACTCCGTCGCTATGTGGGTTATCGAGACCTTCCTCGTGTGCTCAATGGTTTGGGGATTGCCATCCTCTCTACTTCTCGTGGAGTAATGACCGATAAAGAGGCTCGAGAACTGAAGGTTGGAGGAGAGGTTTTGTGTTATGTTTACTAATTTGAAGGAGGTATATTATGTCTAGAATTGGTAAATTGCCCATAGTCCTTCCCCAAGGAGTTAGCGTAACAACAGAGAACAATGTGATAACGGTAAAGGGACCTAAAGGAGAACTTTCACAGTATGTAGATCCTCGTATCTCTGTAATAATCGAAAATAACGAGATTATCCTCAAACGTTCTTCTGACGAGCGTCAAGATCGTGCGATGCATGGTTTGTACCGTTCTCTCCTCAACAATATGGTTGTGGGAGTGTCTGAAGGATTTAAGAAAACATTGGAGTTGGTCGGTGTAGGATATCGCGCTTCTAATGAAGGACAAATCTTAGAGCTTTCTCTCGGATTTACGCACCCCATCTTTATAATGTTGCCCAAAGAGGTGAAAGTGGAGACCAAGATGGAGCGTAATAAGAATCCATTTATCTATTTGGAATCTTGCGATAAGCAGCTTTTGGGACAAGTTTGTTCAAAGATACGCTCGTTCCGTATGCCTGAGCCTTATAAGGGTAAGGGGGTTAAGTTTGAAGGTGAGTATATCCGTCGTAAATCTGGTAAATCAGCTGGTAAGTAAGACTAATCATGACGAGAAAAGAAACAAGAAGACTTCGCATTAAAGCGAGTGTACGTGGTAAGGTTAGCGGTACTAAGCAACGTCCGAGACTGACGGTTTTCCGCAGCAATAAACAGATTTATGCTCAACTTATAGACGATACAACCGGTACAACATTGGCGAGTGCATCATCTCTGAAAATGGAGCTTGTTGCTCCTAAAAAGGAGGTGGCTGCCAAGGTGGGTGAAGAAATTGCCCAAAGGGCGATTGCAGCCGGTATCGAGCAGGTTGTTTTCGATCGTAATGGGTATCTCTACCATGGTCGTGTTAAAGAATTGGCCGATGCGGCTCGTAAGGGTGGACTTAAGTTTTAATGGTAATGGCAACAGCATTTAATAGAGTAAAGTCTACAAACGATTTGGAATTGACAGATCGTCTCGTAGCAATCAATCGTGTAACAAAGGTTACCAAGGGGGGGCGTACCTTCACTTTTGCAGCTATTGTAGTTGTAGGTAATCAAGATGGCGTGATTGGTTTGGGACTTGGCAAGGCAGGTGAAGTAAGTACCGCCATAGCCAAGGGTGTTGAGGCTGCAAAGAAAAACTTGATTCGTATCCCGGTACACAACGGAACAATCCCTCATGAGCAAATGGCTTCGTATGGTGGTGCAAAGGTGCTTCTTCGCCCGGCTTCTTTGGGTACGGGAGTGGTAGCCGGAGGTGCTATGCGTGCTGTATTGGAAAGTGTTGGGGTAACCGATGTGTTGGCAAAGAGTCAAGGATCTTCCAATGCCCATAACTTGGTAAAGGCAACGATTGCAGCATTGGCAGAGCTTCGTGACCCTCTGATGGTAGCACAGGCTCGCGGTGTTTCTGTAGAGAAAGTCTTCAAAGGTTAATGAAAGGAGATAAGACTATGGCAACAATAAAAATTAAGCAAGTTCGGAGTCGTATCCGTCGTCCTAAAAACCAAAAATTGAATTTGGATGCTTTGGGACTCAGAAAGATGAACCAAGTGGTAGAGCTGCAAGATACTCCTCAAATTAGAGGTATTGTGTACAAAGTGCGCCATCTGGTGGAAGTAGTAGAATAATCAAGCTAATAGAATAAAAGCTATGAATTTATCGAGTTTGAAACCCGCTGCCGGTTCTACTCATGCTCGTAAACGTATCGGCCGAGGTCCAGGTTCTGGTCTCGGTGGTACTTCTACTCGCGGGCATAAAGGAGCAAAGTCGCGTTCGGGCTATAAACATAAAATCGGTTTTGAAGGAGGACAGATGCCTATACAGCGTCGTCTTCCCAAGTTCGGTTTTAAGAATATCAACCGTGTTGAGTATCGCCCAATCAATTTAGATGTATTGCAAGCTATTGCAGAGGAAACAAAGGCAACAACAATCAATAAGGAAGTTCTTGTTGAAGCCGGCTATGCTGCAAAAAAAGATCTTATCAAGATTTTGGCTTGCGGAGAATTGAAGGCCTCTCTCGTTGTGGAGGCTAATGCTTTCTCTAAGAAGGCTGAAGAGTTGATTGTTGCAGCCGGAGGTTCTATTGTAAAAATGTAACTCCTATGAGGTTGGTAGAGACGTTGAAGAATATATGGAAGATTGAGGACCTTCGTAAGAAGATCCTCATCACCATCCTATATGTGGTAATTTACCGCTTGGGTTCGTTTATTGTGATTCCTGGTATTGATCCAGAAGCCTTAAGTGCTCTTCAGAAGCAAACTGAAAGCGGATTGCTCGCTTTGTTGGATATGTTCTCAGGAGGAGCTTTCTCTCATGCTTCAATTTTTGCTTTGGGTATTATGCCGTATATCTCGGCTTCGATTGTTATGCAGCTTGCAGCAATCATTATTCCCTCAATGCAGAAGTTGCAACGTGAAGGTGAGAGTGGAAGAAGAAAGATTAACCAGTGGACTCGCTATCTGACGGTTTTGATCCTTTTACTTCAGGCTCCCACCTACCTCATGAACCTCAAAGCGCAGCTTGCCTCTGCCGGTGCAGGACTTCCGATGGGCTTTTGGTTTCAAGTATATGCTACGATACTGTTAGCCGGAGGCAGTATGTTTGTCCTTTGGCTGGGAGAGCGCATTACGGATAAAGGAATCGGTAATGGTATTTCTTTCATCATTTTGGTTGGGATTATCGCCCGTTTGCCTCATTCGTTGGCTGCAGAGTTTAGCTTCCGTCTGAATAGTGCAGCAGGAGGAATGGTTGCTTTTCTCGCAGAGATTGTATTCCTTCTTTTTGTTGCTGCCGGGGCAATTCTTTTGGTTCAGGGAACCAGGAAAGTGCCTGTGCAGTATGCCAAGAGAGTGGTGGGCAATAAGCAGTTCGGGGGAGCTCGTCAGTATATCCCCCTAAAGGTGAATGCAGCTAATGTTATGCCGATCATCTTTGCTCAGGCGATAATGTTTATCCCCATTACTCTTATGGGGATGACTCATGTTGGTGAAGGAACATCCTTTTTTGCAGCCCTTTCGGATAATACGAGTTTTTGGTACAATTTCTTGTTTGCGGTATTGATAATTCTCTTTACCTACTTTTATACGGCTATAACGATCAATCCCACTCAGATGGCAGATGATCTGAAGCGTAATAATGGATTTATTCCGGGAATAAAACCCGGTAAGCAAACGAGAGACTATATCGATGGCATTATGGATCGTATTACTCTTCCGGGAGCTTTCTTCTTGGCAATAGTTGCTATAATGCCTGCTTTTGCCGAATTGTTGGGTGTTAGCCAGGGCTTTGCACAGTTTTTCGGGGGAACCTCTTTGCTCATTTTGGTGGGAGTTGTCTTGGACACTCTTCAGCAAATTGAAAGTCATCTTTTGATGAGACACTACGATGGCTTGTTAAAGAGTGGACGCATAAAAGGGCGTTCGGGTTCTGTTTCCGCATATTGAGTTTGAGATAGATGATTTATCTTAAAACCACTGAAGAGATAGTTCTGATGAGGGCGGCCAACCAATTGGTTGGTCGCACCTTGGCAGAAGTGGCTCGCCACATCGCTCCGGGTGTCTCGACACTCCACTTGGATAAAATTGCTCATGATTTCATTTGTGATCATGGTGCTACCCCTGCTTTTTTAGGCTATGGGGGCTTTCCCGGGAGTATTTGTACATCAATCAATGATCGGGTTGTTCATGGAATACCACGTGCAACAGATGTTTTGAAAGACGGAGATATTGTCTCGATAGATTGTGGTACAAAGTTGGATGGCTTTACCGGAGATTCGGCCTACACTTTCGCTGTGGGAGAGGTGTCTTCGGAAGCTTTATCTCTTCTTCGGACGACGAAAGAGGCTCTCTACAAAGGTATTGAACAAGCAGTCCCGGGCAATCGGATCGGGAACATAAGTAGTGCTGTTCAGTATCATGCAGAAAAAGCCGGTTATGGAGTTGTTCGAGAGTTGGTCGGGCATGGTATAGGTCGAGATATGCATGAGGCTCCGGAAGTGCCGAATTATGGTAGAAAAGGAACCGGGGCATTACTCCGTAATGGAATGTGTATTTGCATCGAGCCCATGATTAATATGGGGAGCAAGAACGTGGTTTTTGAGAATGACGGGTGGACCGTGCGCACAAAGGATGGAAAGTATTCTGCCCATTTTGAGCATTGTATTGCCATTTCTCAAGGAAATCCGGAAATACTCTCCTCTTTTGAATATATTGCCGAGGTTTTAGGAGATAGAGAATTTTAAGTAGAGAGAAAGCTAAATGGCGAAGCAGGCTGCTATAGAGCAAGACGGTGTTATATTGGAGGCATTATCTAATGCTATGTTTAAGGTTGAGTTGCAGAACGGACACGTTATCACAGCCCACATATCGGGAAAAATGAGGATGCACTATATCCGAATACTTCCCGGAGATAAAGTAAAGGTTGAGATGTCTCCGTATGACTTAACGAAAGGACGTATTAGTTACCGATACAAATAAGAGATTGATAATAAAGATATGAAAGTAAGAGCATCTTTAAAGAAACGTACTCCTGATTGTCAGATTGTTCGTCGTAAGGGACGTTTATATGTTATTAATAAGAAGAACCCTAAGTTTAAGCAACGTCAGGGATAATCTTGAAAGTAAAGTATAATCAAATATAGAGTATGGCTATAAGAATTGTCGGCGTTGATTTGCCGCAAAACAAGAGAGGTGAGATTGCCTTGACCTATATTTTTGGTATAGGCCGCAGTAGTGCCATCCGTATTTTGGATAAGGCTGGTATTGACAAGAATATCAAAGTGAAAGATTGGACGGATGACCAATCTGCCAAAATTCGTGAGATTATTGGTGCTGAATATAAGGTAGAAGGAGATCTCCGTAGTGAAGTGCAATTGAACATCAAACGTTTGATGGACATCGGTTGCTATCGTGGTATTCGTCATCGTGCAGGCTTACCTTTGCGTGGTCAAAGCACAAAGAACAACGCTCGTACTCGTAAGGGTAAGAAGAAGACCGTTGCAAATAAGAAGAAAGCTTCTAAGTAATAGTAATAAAGTAGAGAGTTATGGCAAAAAAGACAACTGCCAAGAAGAGAGTGGTAAAAGTAGAGGCTACTGGTCAGGCTCATATCCATTCTTCTTTCAACAACATTATTGTCTCTATTACGAATAATGAGGGACAAGTAATAAGCTGGTCTTCAGCGGGGAAAATGGGCTTCCGAAGCTCTAAAAAGAATACACCTTATGCTGCTCAAATGGCAGCTCAGGACTGTGCAAAGGTGGCATATGATCTTGGACTACGTAAGGTGAAGGTGTATGTTAAAGGACCGGGAAATGGTCGTGAATCGGCTATTCGTACCATACATGGTGCCGGGATTGAGGTAACTGAAATTATCGACGTTACCCCGATGCCCCACAATGGATGTCGTCCTCCCAAGAAGCGTAAAGTATAATTTAGTGTGGTACAGTATTGTAAGTGAGCGTTTGTATTGAGTTTCGTTTATCTGATATAAAATAGCGAATAACGAAAATAAAGAGTTCCTATTGCCTTGTTATCCCCTTAGAGGAATGACCTATTCACTTTTCCCTCTCTTTAGAATAGGACTGCGGCTGCCTCTTAGATCGATGTAAAGCTTTGGTGGATTTCTTTTTGGAGTGTACAGACGTAAACAGTACAAAAGTTGATAAATAATTATGGCAAGATATACAGGTCCTAAATCAAAAATAGCTCGTCGTTTCGGCGAGCCCATATTTGGTCCCGATAAGGTACTTAGTAAGAAAAATTACCCTCCCGGGCAACATGGAAACGGACGCCGTCGTAAGTCGAGCGAATACGGTATCCAACTTGCAGAAAAGCAAAAAATGAAGTACACCTACGGGGTGCTTGAACGCCAATTCCGCAACCTCTTCAAAGCTGCTCAACGTTCCAAGGGAGTAACCGGGGAGGTGTTGCTCCAGCTTTTGGAGTGCCGTTTGGACAATATAGTGTTCCGTTTGGGGATTGCTCCCACACGAGCTGCTGCTCGTCAGTTGGTTTCTCACCGTCATATTGTTGTTGATGGTCGTGTGGTGAATATTCCTTCTTACTCTGTTAAGCCGGGACAAATTATTGGAGTAAGAGAGCGTGATAAGTCTTTGGAAGTGATTGTTAATTCTCTATCCGGTTTTAATCATGGTAAGTATTCATGGTTGGAGTGGGAAGCTAATAGCATGAGTGGAAAATTCCTTAATGTTCCATTGAGAGAAGATCTCCCTGAAACATTTAAGGAGCAACTTATCGTCGAATTGTACTCTAAATAATACGAACATCATGGCAATATTAGCATTTCAAAAACCCGAAAACGTAGTAAGGCTGGACGTTGGCTTTGACGAGCAATCGGAAAAGCAGGCGTACGAGCTCATCGGGCGTTTCGAATTCAAACCTCTCGAACCGGGGTATGGTATAACCATTGGCAACGCACTTCGTCGTATATTGCTCTCCTCGTTAGAGGGTTTTGCGATCACTTCTATTCGTATAGATGGTGTTGATCACGAATTTGCTACTATTCCTGGAGTTACGGAAGATGTTACCAACATTATACTCAATCTGAAGAAAATTCGTTTCAAACAAATCGTTGACCATGCGGATGAAGAGACGATCTCCATTCATTTCCCTGATAACAAAGATGTTCTTGTTGCGGGTGATTTCAATGATAAGTTGACGAATTTTGAGGTTACAAATGTAGAGCAACATATTTGTAGTTTCGATCCTTCGGTTACAAAGGGGATACAGATGGAGTTGCGCATAAATAAGGGACGTGGTTATGTTCCTTCCGATGAGAATCGTCGCCATGACGATGAAATCAGTGTGATTGCGATCGACTCCATTTATACACCTATTCGTAAAGTTCGGTATGAGGTAGGAAACTATCGTGTCGAACAGAAGACGGACTATGAAAAACTTACGTTGGATGTTGTGACGGACGGAACAATTGATCCGGAAGTTGCTCTTCGTGAGGCTGCAAAGATCCTCATTGAACACTTCTCTCTTTTTGCCAATACAGCAATGCAGGTAGAGGCAGCAATAGATTCCGAGGAAGTTGTTATGGACGAAGAGACAATTCGCATTCGTCAGATGCTTGAAAGAGAGATTGATTCTTTCGATTTATCTGTTCGTGCTCGCAATTGTTTGAAATCCAATAATGTGTTTACATTAGCAGACTTGCTGAAGCATAGTAAGTCTGAGCTTATCAAGTTCCGTAACTTTGGAAAGAAGACTTTGGACGAACTTTCAGAGTTTTTGCAGGATATAGGGCTTGATTTTGACACAGATTTGAGTAAGTATAATTTAGACTTGGATTAAAAGAGTAAGTACCCAATGAGACATAATAAAAAATTTAATCATTTAGGCCGTACGAAAGCGCACAGAGAGGCGATGCTTTCAAATATGGCTACGTCGCTTATCCTTCATAAGCGCATCTCTACGACATTGGCAAAAGCAAAAGCACTTCGTGTGTATGTAGAGCCTATTATCACACGTTCTAAGGAAGATACTTCACACTCTCGTCGTATGGTCTTTGCTGAACTTCAAAACAAAGAAGCCGTAAAAGAGTTGTTTGGAGAGATTTCCACCAAAGTTGCTAATCGTCCGGGAGGGTATACTCGCATCCTGCGTACAGGATACCGCTTGGGAGACAATGCAGAGATGTGTATCATAGAGCTGGTAGATTACAATGAGAATATGCTTAGCGCGGACGCTGCTAAGGCAACAGCAACTCGTCGTACTCGCCGTTCACGTAAATCTACGGCTGCAAAGTCTGAAGAAACGGTTGCGGAAGCATAACTTTCTTGGTCGTATACAACCGAATAAAAGTCTCCTTGAATTTCAGGGAGACTTTTTTTCTACCCTATATTTTCGTTTTGTGATGCTCTCAGAAGAGATTGTGGCAAAGTCGGATGTATTCCCCCGAAATCTCGTTCCTACTTCTCTGCTTTGAGGGATAATTTTTCTTGGAGTTTATGTACTCCTCTAAGATCATACGATTGGGGAATACCTCCTTTTCAGCAAGGAGAGCAATACCTTTCCGTGTATTTTAATAGGGGAATATTTTTGAGATATCCCAATAAATATGGTTGAAATATACCGAGGGCTCGAAAAAAAAGTCTATCTTTGTCCCGTAATGATAGAGTAGAACACTTGAACAAAAGAAATAGGATAAATAATTGATTTATAGTATGCAACTAAAAAGATTTGCGTTTGCGGCGGTGTTATTCGTTGCAAGCCTTTTTTCTGTAGCTGCTTTTGCGCAGCAGTTGGAGCCACTACCCGTGGATCCTGCAGTGAGAATGGGTACTTTGCCCAATGGGCTTACGTACATAGTTCGACACAATGCAAACCCCAAGAACAGAGCTAATTACTATATTGCTCAAAAAGTAGGTTCCATTTTGGAAGAGGACTCTCAGAGAGGGTTGGCTCACTTCTTGGAACACATGGCATTCAATGGAACGAAGAAT
The DNA here is from genome assembly GCA_041848345.1 of Porphyromonas sp. GTDB lineage: Bacteria > Bacteroidota > Bacteroidia > Bacteroidales > Porphyromonadaceae > Porphyromonas. Next base: position 6,662 of record JBGZIN010000051.1, on the reverse strand, counting down.
TTCCCCGATAAGAAGTTGATTGGCTTTTTGGAACGTATTGGTTGCCGTTTTGGAGCAGATTTGAATGCTTATACTGCATTTGATGAAACAGTTTACACCATAATGGATGCTCCCACAGACAGAGGAAACGGCATTATTGATAGCTGTCTTCTCATTATGCACGACTGGAGTAACAGTATTTCTCTTGTGGATAAGGAAATTGACGAAGAGCGTGGCGTAATTCATGAAGAGTGGCGTTCGCGCGATAATGCGGGAATGCGCACGCTTACGGCAATTTTGCCCAAGATTTTCCCCAATAACAAGTATGCTGTTCGTTTGCCAATTGGTACGATGGAAGTGGTGGATAACTTCAAGTACAAAGAAATTCATGATTTCTACCAAAAATGGTATCGTCCCGACTTGCAAGGTATCATTGTTGTTGGAGACATTGACCCTGACTATGTTGTGGCAAAGATCAAGGAGTTTTTTGCGAAGGTTCCCGCTCCTAAAAATCCGGCAGAGCGTTACTATGTAGAAGTGGAGGATAATGAAAAGCCCATCGTGGCAATTGCTACGGATAAGGAGGCTACTACTACCTCGTTTAAGGCTATTTACAAGCATGATGTGTTGCCCAAGGAGATGCGTCCTACCATTATGGGGATGATGTATAACTTCATGGATCAAGTTGTTTCGCAAGTTATTAACGAGCGTTTCGAGGAGATGACCAAAAAGTCTACCTCTCCGTTTATAAATGCCGGAGGCGCGGGTGCAGACTATATGGGTATCGCCAAAACGAAAAAAGCACTGCATTTTGTTGCCATACCGAAGGAAGGAGAATTGATCCCCACGGTTCAGGCATTGGCTACGGAAATCCGTCGTCTTAAAGAACATGGAATTACTCAGAGCGAATACGATCGTGCACGCACCAATATCTTGAAGAGCTATGAGACCATGTTCAATGAGCGCAACAACGCTAAGAATACAGCTTTTTGTGAGGAGTATAAAGACTATTTCTTGAACGGAGGATACATCCCCGGCATTGAGGTGGAGAACCAAATGATTAAGGCTTTGGCACAACAAATCACCCCTGCTGTTATAAACGAGTTCTTCAAAGAAGTGATTACAGACGGAAAGAACTTGATAATTACGGTGGAAGGTCCTCAAAAAGAAGGTTTGAAATATCCCACCGAAGCAGAATTACTCAAGATTTATGAAACAGCTTTTGCTCAACCCGTAGAGGCGAAAAAAGAAGAAGTGTCCGATACGAAACTGATCAATAAGGATATTAAGCCCGGTAAGATTACCAAGGAAAAGAAGAACCAAAAATTCGGTGCAACTGAACTAACTCTTTCTAACGGTGTGAAAGTCTTCCTCAAAAAGACAGATTTCAAGGATGACGAAATCCGTATGACTTCTGTGTCTCATGGAGGTACACGCCTTTATACCTCGGCTGCGGATATTAAGAATGCCAAGATTGTGAATGATGTTATCGGCATTGGTGGTTTGGGCAAGTTCGATGCAACTGCTTTGGGTCGTGCTTTGACAGGTCGTCGTGCAAGTGCCCATGCTTCTGTTGGAGGCTATACATCAGGTGTTTCAGGCTCATCTTCTAAAGAAGATTTTGAAACAATGCTCCAATTGGTATATCTCTACTTTACAGATATTCGCAAGGATGAAGATGCGTTCTTGACCTTTAAGAACAACACGATAGAGCAATTGAAGATGAAAGAGCGTAATCCTCTCGCTTCTTTGGGTGACTCTATTTCTGTTTTGCTTTACCAAAACAATCCTCTTTTCAAGAGTTTGACGATAGAAGATATGGAAGCAGTTAGCTATGATCGAGCTTTGGCAATGGCGCGCGAACGTTTTGCCAATGCGGGTGGCTTCCATTTCTATTTTGTTGGAAACTTCGATGAAGCTACCGTAAAACCTCTTATTGAGAAGTACCTCGGAGGGTTGCCTAAGGGAACTCCCGTGAAGAAGATGGATCGTTCTAAAGAGCCGGATTCTCGCAATGGTATGAAGACCATGGTGGTTAAGAAAGAGATGGAAACACCCACAGGTGTTGTTCTCGATTTCTTGAAAGCTTCTGCCAAGTATAACTTGAAAGAGGAATTGACCTCTCAGATCCTCAGTGGTGTATTGGAACAAACATTGATTGCATCTATTCGTGAGCGTGAAGGGGGCACATATTCTCCCTCTACAGGAACAGAGCTTTCAGACTTCCCCAAACCACAAGTGGCAGCTTATGTACAATTCTTCTGCGATCCCGAGAGAGCTGAGCAACTCAACAAGATTGTGTATGATGAATTGAACGCTATTGTGAAGAACGGCGTGAATAAGGAATACTTTGAAAAGACTGTGCTCAACATACAGAAACGCCATGGTGAAGTAGTTAGAGAAAATGGCTATTGGTTGAACAATATGAAGGAGTTCTTCTTTGAAGGAAATAACTGGGTAGATGGCTATGAAGCTACCTTGTCTTCAATCACCACCAAGGATGTTCAAGACATGTTGGGTCGCATAATGAACAGCGGCAACCGTTTGGAACTCTACTTCCGTTCGGCAGAAACGGCAAAGAAAAACTAATGAATAGTATCTCTTACTGAGAGATATTCTAAAGAAAAGGCTCCCGAATGAGTAGTGCTCGTTCGGGAGTTTTTCTATTATTTGGTTTGTTTACTTCCTTCGAGTCTTCTTCTTTGTTAAGTTTGTTCGTGTCGAAAAGTGTTGAAGAGAATTTTTAGTACTTCTCACACGTCGATCTACTTTGGGTTTTCAGGTCGATAATTACAATGCTCTGTCTATAGTTTGCAGTGCTATGACGATGAACTCAATGAAAATTAGTAAGCCGTTATGAATGCGATAGCTCCCGCTCTTTCTGTACTATCGGTCAGCCCTATCCACGTTCTTCTCAGGAAGTTGGAGATGATTTTCCTAAGTAAAACGGTTCCGAATTAGAGCATTATTCTTGTCAGAGTCGCATATCAAAAGTCTTTTCTTGGGTTTTGATGTACGGTTCTGCTTGCATTTGTAAGGAGAGTTTTTGACTTGTGCTGTATTGAGTGGTTGTATAAGGTTGAGAGAGTTTCTTTTTTTGAATGCATTCATTTGGGAATTTGTATGCATTCAAATTGAATTTTGTATGCGATGAATTTTCCGTTTGTATGCGATCAAATGGAAGAGGATATTCACTCCGTTTTCAAGTCAGGTTGGGATCGTTTTTGGGTAGGTATTGAAGTCAGGAGTTCCCATTTTGAATGGAAATCCTTTTCTCTATTCTTAAGTGCTTCTGTAAGAGCCGTTATAAAATACCGTTGGAGCACTTTTTTCTGTTGATAAAAAGATGTATTACTTTCGCACGGTTAGATAAAACTTAGAAAAGAGTACTACCAATAGTAGAGCGTAAGGGAGGATTTTTCTTGTCTCTCTGTCGATAAACTGTGACACCGTTAGGTGCAGGCGAGAAGAGTGAGAGGAGACTTCTTTACTTGAATTTAGGTAGATACATTCATTGTATGCCAAGATTAAAATGGGAGTTATACTATGTTAGGAGCAATTATAGGAGATATTGTGGGGAGTATCTACGAGTTTGACAACATCAAAACCACGGATTTTGAACTTTTTCAGAGGGAGATGGAGTGCACGGACGACTCTATTCTCACAATAGCAACGGCAGATTGGCTACTGCATGGTGGAGAGGTGAGTCATTATTATAGTCGCTATGCTAAAGAGTATCCTTATCCTATGGGAGGATATGGGACTGCCTTCAAGGCATGGGTTATTAAAGTGGAGCGTCAAGGGGTGTATGAACCTTACAATAGTTGTGGTAATGGAAGCGCTATGCGTGTTTCCCCGATTGGCTGGGCGTTCGATACCGAAGAGGAAGTTTTACAAGTCGCAGAAATTTCGGCGAGCTGTACGCACAATCACCCTGAGGGGATTAAGGGAGCACAGGCTGTGGCTCTTTGTGTGTTTTGGGGGAGAAGAGGGGTAAGCCGTGAGGAGATACGGCGGCGAATAGAACAAATTTTTGACTATGATCTTTCCATGTCTGTGGAAGGATTGCAAGAAAGATATTCTTGGCAAGGAATAGATGGTATTGGTAATGGAGCACTGTGTCAAGACAGCGTGCCGCAAGCGATTATCTGCGCTCTGAATGCTGGGAGTTTTGAAGATGCAATTCGTAATGCCGTTAGTATCGGTGGGGATAGTGATACGATAGGTTGCATCACCGGGGGAATAGCCGAGTCGCTCTATGGCATTCCCAAAGAAATTCGAGAGAAAGCATGGGCTTATATTGACCAACCGATGCTTGAAATTATTCGTTCATTTGGGCATAAATATAGATGTGAAAGTTGTCTTTTTTCTCTTCTTGCTTAGAAAATGACTTACTCCATAAGGGAAAAATAGCATTGTAAAGTCTCGGCAAAAGGATGTTTTAGTAGTTGGGGACGAAAAATATAAAATGGATTTTTAATCAAAGTATCAGTGTAGATGCCCATTGAACGGCACGTTGGGATAGGTCTATTTATCTCAACTGTTTGGGTAATCCACTCCTCCACGGAGGGAAGAGAAGAAGTGTGTTCATTGATTTTGTACGAAGTATAAGGAGCATCTCTTTTCAGAATGAAAATCGTGGAGATGAAGTCTGTTTGTCAGACTTGCCTGTCTTTTTTAGTCATATATTCCCCATCTAACCGTTTGGTTCATAGTCATGAAGTATTTTTTAACACGGTTAGGTTGTAAAATAATTTGGATAAGTGGCATAAAAGGCAGTACTTTTGCATTCGCAAATGAACGGATTGGGCGAGCGCGCCCTTAGGTTCACTTGCTTGAATCCCTTTGAAAAAGGAGAGAGAATGGACATTGAGAGCGCTTGTAATCGATTCTTTCGGGGCGTTTTCGTGATACCGTCTTTGACCTGTTTCGTTGGTTTTAAGAGGCATTTCGTTCTCATCTTTTCTCGAATGGGATTTGAAAAAAAGCCTCTGCGTATTGCAGGAATCAAAAAAGTGATTACCTTTGCAATCACGTTCGAAGAGAGCGCCTGTTTTTCGAGAGAAAACAGGATTTAAGAAAAAGAGATCTTTGAGATACTTGATATAAGAACAAATGGTGTAGTGCACAATACCTTTTGGTATTGGACAAACAAGGTAAATAAAAGAGATTGCCCCTGATATAATATATTGGGAGAATATCAATTCTATTTCGTACTACTCAATGAACATCATGAGCCGCACAAGGAAAACAAAGAACATTAAAATAACAATGGAGAGTTTGATCCTGGCTCAGGATGAACGCTAGCGATAGGCTTAACACATGCAAGTCGAGGGGCAGCATGATCTTAGCTTGCTAAGATTGATGGCGACCGGCGCACGGGTGCGTAACGCGTATGTAACCTGCCTGTAATTAGGGGATAGCTCGGTGAAAGTCGAATTAATACCCTATATACTATTTTATCCGCATGGGTTTAATAGGAAAGATTTATTGATTACAGATGGGCATGCGTTCCATTAGCTTGTTGGTGAGGTAACGGCTCACCAAGGCGACGATGGATAGGGGGACTGAGAGGTTGACCCCCCACACTGGTACTGAGACACGGACCAGACTCCTACGGGAGGCAGCAGTGAGGAATATTGGTCAATGGGCGGAAGCCTGAACCAGCCAAGTCGCGTGAAGGAAGACGGTCCTATGGATTGTAAACTTCTTTTGTAGAGGAATAATGGCGTCCACGTGTGGATGAGAGGAATGTACTCTACGAATAAGTATCGGCTAACTCCGTGCCAGCAGCCGCGGTAATACGGAGGATACGAGCGTTATCCGGATTTATTGGGTTTAAAGGGTGCGTAGGTGGCGAACTAAGTCAGTGGTGAAAAGCTGCAGCTCAACTGTAGTCTTGCCGTTGAAACTGGTTTGCTCGAGAGGAGACGAGGTATGCGGAATGTGTGGTGTAGCGGTGAAATGCATAGATATCACACAGAACGCCGATTGCGAAGGCAGCGTACCAGGCTCTATCTGACACTGAAGCACGAAAGCGTGGGTATCAAACAGGATTAGATACCCTGGTAGTCCACGCTGTAAACGATGAATACTAGATTTTTGCGATATAATGTAAGAGTCTAAGCGAAAGCGATAAGTATTCCACCTGGGGAGTACGCCGGCAACGGTGAAACTCAAAGGAATTGACGAGGGCCCGCACAAGCGGAGGAACATGTGGTTTAATTCGATGATACGCGAGGAACCTTACCTGGGATTGAAATTTAGGAGACAGGCTTATGAAAGTAGGTTTTTCCTTCGGGGCTCCTAAGTAGGTGCTGCATGGTTGTCGTCAGCTCGTGCCGTGAGGTGTCGGCTTAAGTGCCATAACGAGCGCAACCCCTGTCCTTGGTTGCCATCAGGTTAAGCTGGGAACTCCAAGGAGACTGCCGTCGTAAGGCGCGAGGAAGGTGGGGATGACGTCAAATCAGCACGGCCCTTACATCCGGGGCGACACACGTGTTACAATGGTAGGGACAAAGGGCAGCTACTGGGCGACCAGATGCGAATCTCAAAACCCTATCACAGTTCGGATTGGAGTCTGCAACTCGACTCCATGAAGCTGGATTCGCTAGTAATCGCGCATCAGCCATGGCGCGGTGAATACGTTCCCGGGCCTTGTACACACCGCCCGTCAAGCCATG
>JBGZIN010000050.1:0-56218 GCA_041848345.1 Porphyromonas sp. | reverse complement strand
GTCTACTCTATATACTTTGTAGGATTTGTAAACTAATAAATAACCCTCCCTGTATTGCACAGGGAGGGTTATTTTCTTTTTGTGTCGGACGGTTGATTACATCATACCACCCATTCCACCGCCCATGGCAGCTGCTGCGGCTGCGCTCATGTCGGGCTTATCTTCTTTCTTATCTGCAATAACGCATTCGGTGGTGAGGAACATTCCTGCGATGGACGCTGCGTTTTCAAGTGCAACGCGAGACACCTTGGTTGGGTCGATTACACCGGACTCGTAGAGGTTCTCATACTTGTCGATACGGGCATTGTATCCGAAATCGCCCTTGCCTTCACGCACCTTTTGTACCACTACGGCACCCTCTTTGCCTGCATTGGCAACGATCTGACGAAGCGGTTCTTCGATGGCACGCTTCACGATTTCGATACCTGTGGTCTCATCATCATTCTCGCCTTTAAGGGTTTCGAGTACTTCGATAGCACGGATGTAAGCCGTACCACCACCGGGCACTGTGCCTTCTTCTATCGCAGCTCGAGTGGCACTCAAGGCATCTTCCACACGATCTTTCTTCTCTTTCATTTCCACTTCGCTGGCAGCACCCACATACAAAACAGCCACACCACCGGCAAGTTTTGCCAAACGCTCTTGGAGTTTTTCGCGATCATAATCGCTGGTTGTGTTTTCGATTTGCTTGCGGATTTGGGCAACACGCTCTTCCAATTGAGTTTTATCACCCATACCATTGACAATGGTTGTATTGTCTTTGTCTACGGTAACTTTTTCCGCTTGCCCCAGCATTTCGATAGTAGCGTTCTCAAGCGAGAGACCTGTCTCTTCACTGATCACGGTGGCACCGGTCAAAATGGCAATGTCTTGGAGCATTGCTTTACGGCGATCGCCAAAGCCGGGGGCTTTTACGGCACATACTTTGAGACCTCCGCGCAGGCGGTTCACCACGAGTGTAGCCAGGGCTTCACTGTCGAGATCCTCGGCAATAATGAGCAGAGGACGACCTGTTTGCAAACTCTTCTCCAATAGGGGGAGAATATCTTTGATCACAGAGATCTTTTTGTCGTAAAGGAGGATGAACGGATTGTCCATCTGCGCTTCCATTTTCTCCGTATTGGTTACAAAGTAGGGAGAGATATAACCACGGTCGAATTGCATACCTTCCACCACTTTAACGCTGGTTTCGGTACCCTTTGCCTCCTCTACGGTGATTACTCCTTCCTTTTTCACCTTGTCCATTGCTTCGGCGATAAGGCGACCAATCTCCTCATCTCCATTGGCAGAGATCTTGGCTACATGCTCGATTTTCTTCAAATCGTCGCCCACAGCTTGGCTTTGTTGGGCGAGGTCTGCAACGACAGCTGCAACGGCTTTGTCGATACCGCGTTTGAGATCCATGGGATTGGCTCCTGCGGTAACATTCTTCAAACCAACACCGATGATGCTTTGTGCCAAAACCGTAGCTGTGGTGGTTCCATCTCCGGCATCGTCATTGGTTTTGGAGGCAACCTCACGCACCAATTGCGCACCCATGTTGGACATGGGGCATTCAAGCTCCACTTCTTTGGCTACACTCACGCCGTCTTTGGTAATGTGCGGTGCACCATACGATTTGCCGATGATTACATTACGTCCTTTGGGACCGAGGGTAACCTTCACGGCATTTGCCAATTCGTCCACACCTTTCTTAAGCAACTCACGTGCTTCTACGTTGAATTTTATTTCTTTAGCCATGGCTATATATTCTTTAGTATGTTTGTTTATTGGTTGATAATTTGTTGTTCGACTCTGTTAGAGAACTGCCAAAACGTCGCTCTCACGCATGATGAGCACTTTTTCGCCCTCAACTTCAATTTCTGTGCCTGCATATTTGCCGTACAATACTTGGTCACCCACTTTGAGCTCCATGGCTTGATCCTTGGTGCCCTTGCCAACGGCAATAACCTCTCCCTTCAATGGTTTTTCTTTGGCTGTATCGGGGATAATGATACCTCCTTGTGATTTCTCTTCTGCAACAGCAGGTTTGATTACAACGCGATCTGCGAGTGGTTTGATGTTCATAATGCTATCTATTATATATGTATATTTCTTTTTATCGTGATGCGCTCTTTCGGAGTGCTCATTGAGAAGAATACAATTTGCGTGCCAATGTGTGGCGAATGTTGGTCGGATATGAGGCTAACGGCTTGTAAATGCGTATTAAACTCCCAATTTCCATAGGGATGGGCAGCATTGCTGATCCATCCGAGAAATATGTTTGAGCAAGTTTGCTTGCCATTTTGTCCGATAGGGATAAAATGCCGTTTTCAACAGATGGAAAATTTGAATGCATACAAACTCCAAAATGAATGCATACAAATTCGATTTTGTATGCATACAAATTGACGATTGAATGCATCAAAATAACCACGCCCATTCCGAGGAATGCGCAACTTGTTCTTTCCCGCTCTCTCCGAAAAAAGTTTTTCGATAGAGCTCCATTCGTAAAACTCTCTATACAAACAGAATAGGATTTCCCGATGTCTCGTTTGCATTCTGTGTGGTCCTTCGGAAAGAAAGCCGGGGATATAAAAATCAATCTCTATTCCTATCTTTGTAGGGTAAAAACAGACACACGTCCGATGTTAATTATAAAGAGAAATAAACAGCCCGAGGAGTTTACCCTCGACAAGATAAAGAATGCCCTGAAGCGTGCCTTCGGAGCAACGAAAGTAAAAATCTCACAGCGAGATCTCACCGAACTTTGTAGGAAGATCTTGAGCGAAATAGAGGCAATGCAGCATCGACAAATCGACGTGGAGATGGTGCAAGACATTGTGGAAACGGAGTTGATGAAAGCCGGGCATTACAAGGTAGCCAAGGCATATATCCTCTACCGTACCAAGCGAACGGAAGCCCGAGAAATCATCAATAAATTTCGCACGCAGGTAAAAGATGAGGAAACGATCTCTCTCCTCAAAGAAATCCAAGAGTCCTATCAGGGGCATATATACTCGTTGGATTTGCTCTATGCCAAGTTTTTTGCTTTCTACAAAGAGGGGGTAAACACACTCGCAACGCTTATCAAAGCAGCGGTCGAACTCATTACACCCCAAGCCCCGAACTGGGAGTATATTGCCTCTCGTCTCTACGCTTTGGAGCTGCGCAAGGCTTTGGAGCGAGAAGAAGAGGCACTCAAAATAGAGAGTTTCTATGCAAAGATAAAATACCTTACCGACGAAGGGCTTTATGGGCGTTATATATTGGAGCATTACTCCAAAGAGGAGATCGATCAACTGGCACAAGGTATTGACAATGAACGCACACAGCTGCTCACATACAGTAGCCTACACTTGGTAGCCAAGCGTTATGTAATACGTTCGGGAAGCCACACCTTGCTCGAAAGTCCCCAAGAGATGTTTATGGGTATTGCCATGCACTTGGCGCTCCCGGAGGGTAAAAACAAGGTGCATTGGGCAAAGAAAATATACGATATTCTATCGCAGTTGAAAGTTACCATGGCAACACCGACCATGAGTAATGCACGTAAACCATTGAGTCAGCTCTCCAGTTGTTTCATTGATGTCATGCCCGATAACCTTATCGGCATCTATCGCACGATAGACAACTTTGCACAGGTTTCCAAATTTGGCGGAGGAATGGGCATTTACTTAGGTAAAATACGAGCCGTGGGAAGCGATATTCGCGGGTTCAAGGGTGTAGCCGGCGGGGTACTTAAATGGGTCAAATTGGCAAACGATACTGCCATTGCCGTGGATCAACTCGGAGTGCGACAGGGATCCGTAGCCCTCTATTTGGATATTTGGCACAGAGATATGCCCGAGTTTTTGCAGATCCGCACCAACAACGGAGACGACAGAATGAAGGCGCACGATGTGTTTCCCGGAGTTTGTATTCCCGACTACTATTGGCAGCAGCTTGAGGAAAACCCCAATGGCGAGTGGTATATGTTGTGTCCACACGAGGTGCAAACCGTCAAAGGTTATGCACTGGAAGATTACTATGGAGACGAGTGGACCAAACGTTATCTCGAATGTGTGGCAGACAATCGCCTGACCAAACGTCCCATCGCCATTAAAGATATGTTGCGTCTCATCATCAAATCTGCCGTAGAGACCGGTACGCCTTTTATCTTCAATCGTGATACGGTCAATAGGATGAACCCCAATGCGCATCAAGGTATCATCTATTGCTCCAATCTCTGTACGGAAATAGCGCAAAATCAGAGCGAAATCCGTCTGAAGCAAATCAAGGTGGAAATAGAAGAGGGGCAGGAAGTTGTGGTGGAGAAAAACGTTGCCGGCGATTTCGTCGTTTGCAACTTGGCTTCGCTTGTACTCGGCAATATCAACACGGATCACCCCGAAGAACTCAAAGAAATCGTACACACTATTGTACGTGCTTTGGACAATGTGATTGATTTGAATTTCTATCCCATTCCCTATGCAGAGATAACCAACATGAAGATGCGCCCCATCGGATTGGGCACAAGCGGTTATCATCATCTTTTGGCAAAGAAAGGTATTGCGTGGGAGAGCGAAGAGCACCTCCAGTTCATGGATAAACTCTATGAAAAGATCAACTATTATACCATAGAGGCGTCGGCTAATTTGGCAGAGGAGAAGGGGCGTTACACCTATTTCGAGGGTAGCGATTGGCAAACGGGAGCTTATTTTTCCAAACGTGATTATACATCGGAGGAGTGGTTGCAACTCGCCGAAAAAGTAGCTCAAAAGGGGATGCGCAACGGCTATTTGCTTGCCATAGCCCCCACGAGTTCCACTTCCATCATTGCCGGAACAACTGCCGGCACAGACCCTATCATGAATCGCTATTTCTTGGAAGAGAAGAAAGGGTCGATTGTGCCCCGTGTTGCTCCCGATTTGACAGATAGCACCTTTTGGTTGTACAAAACAGCTCACACCATTGATCAAAAGTGGGTGATTGATGCGGCGGGCATACGTCAGCGGCACTTGGATCAAGCTCAGTCGGTAAACCTTTTTATCACACAAGATATTACCTTCGGAGGCATTCGAGATCTCTATCTGAGAGCTTGGCACAAAGGGGTTAAAACGCTCTATTACATCCGTAGTCTTGCCCTCGAAGTGGAGGAATGTGAAACTTGCTCGGCATAGTAACGGAAACATAATCGGTAGTATATCATAAACTATTATGGACTTAAAGAAGAAAGCGCTCTTTAATGAATTGGGAGACATAGAGCTCTCAAAACGTCGTTTAATCAACGGAAATACGACCAACCTCAACGACTTCAACAACATCAAATATACTTGGGTTTCCAATTGGTATCGCACGGCGATGAACAACTTTTGGATCCCCGAGGAAATCAATTTGAGTCAAGATGTGAAGGACTATCGCTTGCTCTCTCCTGCGGAGAAAAATGCTTACGATAAAATCCTCTCTTTCCTCATCTTCTTGGATAGTATCCAGACAGCCAATTTGCCCAATGTGGGCGAATATATCACTGCCAATGAGGTGAATTTATGCCTTACAATACAAGCCTTTCAAGAAGCGGTGCACTCGCAGAGTTACAGCTATATGCTTGATACGATTTGTTCGCCCGAGGAACGTACGGAAATTCTCTATCAATGGAGAGACGATCCGCATCTGCTCCGCCGTAATAAGTTCATCGGAGATATTTACAACGAGTTTCAGGAAAATAAAACACCCGAACAGTTGCTTCGTACCATGGTTGCCAACTATATTCTCGAGGGGGTTTATTTTTATTCGGGATTTATGTTTTTCTATAATTTGGGGCGCATTGGCAAAATGCCGGGATCGGTGCAAGAAATCCGTTATATCAACAGAGATGAGAATACGCACCTGTGGCTCTTCCGCTCCATGATCCTTGAGTTGAAAAAAGAAGCTCCCGAGCTATTCACACCCGAAAGTGAGGAGGCATTCAGAGGTATGATCCGAGAGGGTGCTCTTCAGGAAATAGAGTGGGGTAAGTATGTAATCGGGAACGAAATCGAGGGGCTTACCGAGCAAATGGTGAGCGACTACATTATGTATTTGGCAAATCTTCGTTCTTCCAATTTGGGTTTGGGCGTTATTTTCCCCGGCTATGAAGAGGAGCCTATGAGCATGGATTGGGTGTCTCAGTACAGCAACTCCAATCTTATAAAGACGGATTTCTTCGAGGCAAAACCGAGTGCATATGCCAAATCTGCCTCTATTGAAGATGATCTTTAAGCAGTTTTTATGCCCATTGTCAGGGGTATGGCTGTCGAAAAGTTTACTTCCGGCGAGTGTTTTTCATCTATGTCGCAAAAAAAGGTATAACTTTGCGCTCGTGGATTATTAAGTATTTTATCATAAAGCAAGTAAAAACAGATGCAAAACAAAGGATTTGTGATTTTCATCACAGCTGCGTTGGCCATTATCTGCGCCTACTATCTCTCCTTTACTCCCGTGGTGCGCCACTATGAGAGCAAGGCTGAGGCTATGACGGCTGCAGGGCAAGACGGAAAAGCATACCTTGATTCAATGGCGAATGAGAAAGTTTGGTTTGGTCAAACTCTCAAAAAAGCAAGAACACAACAAATTGGATTGGGACTTGACCTCAAAGGAGGGATGAATGTGGTGTTACGCCTCAATGCAAAAGACCTTCTTTTGAATTTGTCTGACCACAGCGAAGACCCCAATTTCCGCAAAGCGTTGGACAATGCGGCGAAGTCTTCGGAGTCGGGCGACTTTATCGACAAATTTGTCAGCGAATACAAAAAATTGGCTCCCGAGGGACAGCTCTCCATCATATTTGGTAATGGGGATCTCAGAGAGCAAATTTCGGCACGCAGCAGCAACGAAGATGTTATCAAAATCCTTAAGGAAAAATACGATAGTGCTTCCGAGGCATCCATCAATGTACTTCGCACTCGTATAGACCGCTTCGGAGTGGTTGCTCCGAATATTCAAAAAATCGAGGGCGAGGGACGTATCTTGGTAGAGTTGCCCGGAGTAAAGGAGCCCGAGCGTGTGCGCAGCCTTTTGCAACAGAGTGCCAACCTCCAATTTTGGCGTACATATGATTATGCCGAAGTTGAGGGCGACTTGATCAATGCCAATAACCGTCTTTCGGCGATGACTGCCGTGGCAGCACCCACAACAGAGGAGCCTGCGGTATCGGTAGAGAATGCACCCTCTGCACAGGCAGACAGTTCTGCCGTTGAGACGGAAGCTCCTGCATCGGAAGTGGCTGTGGCAGAGGAACCGATAGAACAATCTTCTTCAGAAAAGGGTGGAAATGTTCTTTTCGATCGCCTTCAATTGATGAACAGAGGCGCAATTATCGGTATGGCACGTAATGCCGATCGAGCAGCTATTGACAGCCTTCTGCAAGTTGCCAAAGAAAAGGGCTTCGTCCGTGAAGACCTTCTGCTCCTTTGGGGAAATACACCCTATGTAAACCCTGAAACGAAGAAAGAAACGGACTTGTACGAGCTTTACGCTATCCGTGGCAATCGCTCCGGACAAGCAGACTTGGGAGGAGATGTGGTTACTTCTGCCAAAAGTGAGATGAGCCAATCCATTGTGGATAGAGGTCCTGTTGTTACGATGGTAATGAATGAAGAGGGAGCACGCAAATGGGCACGCCTTACCAAAGAAAATATAGGTAAGCCCATCGCCGTTGTTTTGGATAATGTGGTTTACTCTGCACCTGCTCCTCGAGGCGAAATTACCGGTGGACGTTCTGAAATCAGCGGCGATTTTACCGTTGAACAGACTGTGGACCTTGCCAACGTTCTTAACTCGGGACGTATGGAAGCAACGGTAACTATTGAGCAAGAGAATGTGGTGGGTCCCACATTGGGAGAGGAATCCATTCGTTCGGGGATTATCTCATTCTTCATCGCATTGCTCATCCTCATGGTGTATATGTGTTTGATATATGGCTTGATCCCCGGTTTGGTTGCCGATGGAGCTCTTATCATCAACAGCTTCTTTACCTTGGGGGTATTGGCTTCGTTCCACTCCGTGCTTACGCTTTCGGGTATTGCCGGTTTGGTACTGACTTTGGGGATGGCTGTCGATGCCAACGTACTTATTTTTGAACGCATCAAAGAAGAGTTACGTGCCGGCAAATCCGTAACACGTGCCATTGCAGACGGATATGGAAATGCGTTCTCTGCGATTTTTGACTCCAACATCACTACGATTATCACGGGTGTCATTCTGTACACTTTCGGAACGGGTCCCATTCGAGGTTTTGCCACAACACTTATCATAGGTCTTATCGCATCGTTTATCACAGCCGTATTCCTTACACGTATCTTCGTGGAGTGGCTTGACAAAAAGGGCAAGATGAATAAGATTACTTATACGACTTCTCTTTCACGCAACCTATTAACCAATCCTTCGTTCAACATCTTGGGAAAACGCAAGATAGGTATGGCTATTCCTACACTTCTCATTCTTGCAGGGGTAGTAGGCTACTTTACCGTTGGATTGAACAAGGGTATTGAGTTCTCGGGAGGACGCAACTTCGTGGTTGCCTTTGACCAAAAAGTCAATATCGAAGAGATTCGTTCGGCTCTCGCCCCTGAGTTGGATAACAAACTCGTGATTACCTCCATTGGTAATGAAGGTACGGAAGTACGTATCGCCACCAACTACATGATCGAAGAAAATACAGCTGAAGTAGAGGATACAATCAACGATAAACTTTACAATGCATGCAAAGCCTTCTATCAAAATCCGATAGATAAGGAGACCTTCCTTGCGGAAAGCATAGTTAGTTCGCAAAAGGTGAGTGCAAGCATGTCTCAAGACATTAGCCGCAAGGCACTGCTTGCCGTGGGGGTATCTCTCATCTTTATGGCATTGTATATACTGCTTCGCTTCCGCCGTGTTTCTTACTCTATCGGTGCTTTTGCTTCGGTAACAGTAACCACATTAAGTATCATTGCTCTTTACATCTTGCTTTGGAAGTTTATGCCATTCACCATGGAAGTGGATCAGAACTTTATTGCAGCGATATTGGCTATCATCGGATATTCGATCAATGATACAGTGGTGGTGTTTGACCGTGTGCGTGAGACATTGAAAAATTACCCCAACAGAGATATGTTTACGACCATTAACGATGCCTTGAATAGTACGTTATCTCGAACGTTGAACACCTCTCTGACCACATTCTTGGTGATGTTCATCATCTTTATTTTCGGAGGAGCTTCTATGCGTAGTTTTACTTTCGCCATTCTCCTCGGGGTAGTTATCGGTAGCTATACAACGCTTTTCGTAGCCTCTCCATTGGCATATATGGTAGCACAGAAGCGCATTAAGAGACAAGCAAAACGATAATTATGCTTGGTTGATAATCGAGTAAAATAGTTCTTTTATGGAGACTCCCTCTTCTATCACATTTGTGTTGGAGGGAGTCTTCGGCTTTGAAAGGAAACCATTACGACGAGTAATATCGTCTGCCGAATCAAACTATAATGATGGAATAAAATAAGAAGAAAGGAATTAAAAAGTGATTTTTATGAAACAAAACAGTGTACGTTTTATTTGCCTACTACTTTTGGGAATAGTAGGAATAGGTTGGGGATATGCCCAAACACTCGTAACAGGGCGGGTGTTGGACAAGGAGATGAAAGCGCCCATTGTAGGTGCTTCCGTGACCACAGGACAAGGAGTTACGCTCAAGGGTACAACCACTGATATGGATGGTAACTTCAAACTCGAAGTACCTCGCAATGCAACGCTCTCCATCCGTAGCGTGGGTTATACACCTTATACCTACAAGGTGTCTGTTACCGCCCGCACACACGCTTTGGGAGATATTTACTTGACAGAAGATGCCGTAAGCCTGGGACAAGTGGAGGTGATTGCCTCTATCGTGCCTCGTGACAGAAAGGTACCCGTTCCTGTTTCGACCATCTCTCTTCCGCAAATCGAAAGCAAATCTTTCAATTCAGAGTTTCCTGAATTGTTGAAATCTACACCATCGGTGTATGTCACTCGCTCGGGGGGTGGATTTGGAGATTCGCGCATCATGATGCGTGGTTTTGATACCAACAACCTTGGGGTTTTGATCAATGGAGTGCCTGTGAACGACATGGAAAACGGTCGAGTGTATTGGAGTAACTGGGCAGGATTGACCGATGTTTCTTCTTTGGTGCAAGTGCAGCGTGGTTTGGGCGCCTCTCGTTTGGGTATATCATCTGTCGGAGGTACCATCAATATTGTAACAAAGAATGTGGATGCCAAGAAGGGTGGAAGCGTGTATACCGGTATCGGAAATGATCAATACGTGAAGTACGGCTTTAATGTATCCACCGGTTTAATGGATAACGGTTGGGCTCTTACAGCATCCGGAGCAACCTCCTATGGCGATGGTTACGTCAAAGGAACAGACTTCCGCGGTTGGAGCTATTTTTTGAATCTCTCTAAAAAGATCAATGACGAACATACCGTTTCATTCACCGCTTTTGGAGCACCTCAATGGCACAATCAACGTTCTGCACGCCACACTCAGGAGCAATATGCACAGCATCCCGACAAGGAGCGCATGAATCTTGAGTATGGTTATCTCAATGGAAAAGTTTATTCTCCTCGCTACAACTTCTTCCACAAACCGCAACTTTCGATCAATCACTTGTGGAAGATCGATGATCAATCTTCATTGAGCACAGCTGTATATGCCTCCATTGCCACAGGAGGCGGACGTCGTGTGGATGGAAAGAGTGAGAAAGTAGATGGGAAAACTGTTTACTATACCAACTGGATTGAGGCTTATCGAGGTAGTCTTAATGCCATTGCCAAGCGCACACCCGGAGGCTTGATCGATTGGGAAAGCGTTTTCGCTGCCAATGCTGCCGAGGGAGACAAAGGTTCCAAAGTTATTCTCGCCAACAGTGTAAACAACCACCAGTGGTATGGCGTTTTGTCCACATATCGCAATCGTTTGGATGAAAACTTTACTCTTACAGCCGGTTTGGATGGTCGTTTCTATCGAGGAGACCATTACAAACAGGTATCGGATCTATTAGGAGGTAAGAACTATCAAAACCAGATGCTTCAGAGCCAGGTAAACGCAGGAAAAGCATCTCTTCAAGTGGGAGACATCTTTGATTATCACAATATCGGAGAGGTTGTTTGGGGTGGAGCTTTTGCGCAAGGAGAGTTCACGAGCGATGAGTTTGATGCATTCCTTTCGGGCTCTTTGACCTACCAGGGCTATCGTTACATCGTTCCCGATGGTTATAGTGTGGTGAATGCTGCCAAACTTGCCGAAGAGGTGCGCAATCGTGAAGCATCTGATCGTATTAACTTCATGCCCTTCAGTATCAAGGCAGGAGCTTCTTACAAATTCTTGGACTATAACAATGTGTTTGTCAATGCCGGTTACTTTACCCGTGCGCCCCACTTTGGTGGCACTTTCCTTAATTACTCAACAGAGGTGAATAAGCATTTGACCGACGAAAAGATACTTACCGCAGAGTTGGGCTATGGTTTCACCAATGAGTATTTCCGTATCAATTTGAATGGGTATTACACTAAGTGGAATGACCGCTTCCTGCGTCGTTCGAGTGTTTTGGACACACGCCAATACTTCAACTTTCGAGGTCTGAATGCCCAACACATGGGAGTGGAGTTGGAAGCCGAAGCCCGTCCTGTGGATGAGTTGCGCCTTACTGCAATGGTTTCTTGGGGAGATTGGCGTTGGGGTAGCAAAACCTACTACGATATTTATGATGAGTCTCAAACCAAGTTGGGAGAGGGCGAAATCGATCTCCAAGGCGTGCATGTGGGTAATTCAGCACAATTCACAGCTGCATTCGGGTTCGATTGGGAAGTGTTCTCCAAGCTCCATCTTCGTGGTAATGTCAATTATTTTGGCAAAAACTATGCAGATTTTGAGCCCACCAATCGTTTGTCTAAGAACAAGGCAGGAGAGATTGAAGTGTACACGGGAGATGCTTGGAAAATGCCCGATTATACTTTGGTAGACCTCTCTCTCAGTTACAACTTCGAGTTGTACAAAGGAATGAACGCAACGCTCTTCGGAGGGGTTAATAACCTATTCAACACACGTTATATAGCCGATGCCACCGATGGCGTTAAGGTGAATGCCGACAATGTGCGTACCGGAGAGGATGCGCTCGTATGGTATGGCTTCGGGCGCACTTGGCAAATGGGTATGCGTGTCAATTTCTAATTGATTCGTTTGGGGGTGCCGATAGGCTATAAGCCGCTCTGTTTCGATCCTTCCTATAAGGAAAATGCTTTGAAAAAGAGTTCGTAAGGCTTCCCACGAAAAATAATAGTACGAACGAAAGCTGTATCTCATTGTTATGGGGTACAGCTTTTTTCTTTTGAGAAAGTCGCCGAAGCCTTTGTTGATGCGACAGTGGGGCGTCGGGTCGCTCTATCTGACGGGATATAGAAACTATTGCACGATACGCTATGTGCATTGTCGTTATCGACATTCAAGTTGGGTCATTTACCCGAGTAAACTCCCATCGCTCTCTGTTCGGGTGCCTTCTATGGTACGATTCTCACAATAACCTTACTGCCATCTACAACCGTGCTTGCGTGTTCGGGTGCTTTCTATGGTACGATTACTCATCCGGCATAGTCGGAGTAAACACCTGTTGTTCTCTTCCTCAATGTATTGCGATTGACGCGTTCGGCAAGGTCAAGCGAAGTAATAAGCTCAACGTGTCATTTTGGCGACTGTGCGATAGTCTCGTTGTATGAGTTCAAAAAATGAGATGCAAGCGACGAAAAATCATTTTAGACGCATGACAAAATCTCTTTACTCGCGACGAAAAAGTTATTTCTAAGCTTGAAATATTATTTCCAAGGTTAGAAATATTGTTTCCAAGGCTTGAAATAATATTTCCAAGATTGGAAATGAAGTTTTGCTCCCGAGCAAACGATTTTTTCAGGGCGTATAAGAGCGTTTTTGCGTGCAACAAACCGACCTTGTATTGGAGTATACGAGATACTTGCAACGCTCTCTCAATCGTTCCAAGAGATTGGTAAGAACTTTATCGCTAACAGCTCACAGAGATTGTGTGCATCCTCTCAACCGTTCCAAGAAACCGATAAAAATCGCAAGTACAGAGTTCGCAATGGCCTCAATCTGCGTAACTTCTGCAAAAAGAAGAGTGTCAATCCATGGATTTTAGTACCTTTGCCGAGAAAGTTTCAAGAAGAAAATAAATTTAAGATGACTATGCTTACACCCGTAACTAAGACGATTGATCTTGGTGATGGACGTTCCATCAAGATCGAAACGGGAAAATTGGCTAAACAAGCCGACGGTGCTGTTACCGTAACGATGGGCAATACCGTATTGCTCGCAACTGTATGTGCTGCCACGGAAGCAGCTCCCGACTGCGACTTCATGCCGCTTCAAGTTGATTACAAAGAGAAGTACTCTTCCATAGGTCGCTTCCCCGGAGGCTTCACCAAGCGTGAAGGAAAGGCTTCTGACTATGAGATATTGACCAGCCGTTTGGTGGATAGAGCCTTGCGCCCTCTCTTCCCGTCGGATTACCATGCAGAGGTATTTGTCAGCATTACGCTGTTCTCTGCCGATGGTGTTGATATTCCCGATGCATTGGCAGGTTTGGCTGCCTCTGCCGCTCTTGCTGTGTCGGATATTCCATTTGAAGGACCGATCAGCGAGGTGCGTGTGGCTCGTATTGATGGCGCATTTGTGATCAACCCCACTGCCCAACAATTGGAGCAGTCAGACATAGACATGATGGTGGCTGCCACCATGGACAACATCATGATGGTGGAGGGAGAGATGGATGAGGTGCAAGAGAGCGATATGCTCGAGGCGATTAAAGTGGCACACGAGGCTATCAAGAAACAGTGTCAAGCTCAATTGGAGTTGTCGGCAGCTGTTGGAAAATTGGAGAAACGTGCCTACTGTCATGAGGTGAATGATGAAGCATTGCGCCAAGATGTACACGATAAATGCTATGCAAAGGCATATGCCATTGCCACAAGCGGTACGGACAAACATGCACGAGGAGAGGCTTTCCGTAACCTTGTGGAGGAGTACAAAGCTCAATTCACAGAGGAGGAGTTGGAAACGAAGAAAGGCATGATCGCTCGCTACTATCACGATGTGGAGAAAGAAGCCATGCGTAGGGCGATTTTGGACGAAGGCAAACGTCTCGATGGTCGCAAGACTACGGAGATCCGTCCCATTTGGATCGAAACGGATTGCTTGCCCATGCCACACGGATCGGCAATCTTTACTCGTGGAGAGACGCAGTCTTTGACCACCGTTACCTTGGGAACGAAAGCCGATGAAAAGCTCGTTGATGATGTACTCACACGTACCAAAGAACGCTTTCTCCTGCACTACAATTTCCCCCCATTCTCCACGGGAGAGGCACGTCCTCAAAGGGCAACGGGGCGTCGTGAAATAGGACACGGCAATCTCGCATTCCGTGCTCTCAAGCGTATGATCCCCTCCGATTATCCTTATGTGGTGCGTGTGATTAGTGATATTTTGGAGTCGAACGGCTCCTCTTCCATGGCAACTGTTTGTGCCGGTACGTTGGCACTTATGGACGCCGGGGTGAAGATCAAAAAGCCCGTGTCGGGTATTGCCATGGGGCTTATCAGCGAAAATAAGGGTACGAACTATGCCATCCTTTCCGACATTCTCGGCGATGAAGATCACTTGGGCGATATGGACTTTAAGGTGACAGGTACGCGTGATGGTATCACTGCCACCCAGATGGACATCAAAGTAGACGGATTGAGCTATGAGATTTTGGAGAATGCTCTTCGTCAGGCTCGCGATGGACGTATGCACATCCTTGGCAAGATTGAGGAGGCAATGCCCGAAGTGCGTGCCGATTTGAAGCCTCAAGCACCCCGCATCGAACGTCTCCGTGTGCCCAAAGAATTCATCGGAGCCATTATTGGTCCCGGAGGAAAGATCATCCAAGGTATTCAAGAGAAGAGTGGTGCCGTGGTGAGCATTGAGGAAATCGAAGGCGAGGGACATGTGGAAATCTCCAGTGCCAACAAGGATGCTCTCGATGCAGCCTTGGCTATGATCAAGGGAATTGTGGCTTTGCCCGAAGTGGGAGAAGTCTATGAGGGTAAGGTAACTTCGGTGATGCCGTATGGATGCTTTGTGGAGTTCCTCCCCGGAAAAGAGGGCTTGTTGCACATCAGTGAGGTCGATTGGAAACGCTTTGAGAAAATTGAAGACACGCAACTGAAAGAGGGTGATTTGCTCAAAATACAGTTGTTGGAAATCGACCCCAAGACGGGTAAGTTCAAACTCTCTCGTCGTTCGCTCATCGAAAAACCGGCAGATTATGTAGAGCCGGAGCGTCGTCCTCGTCGTCGTGAGGAGGGCGATCGTGGAGAACGCCGTCGTAGAGAATAGAAGGCATATGTCATCCCTTGATAGCCTCGTTGTTCAATGAGGTGTAGAGGGATGTGAGAAGCTTCTTTCTCACAGTGAAAGCTAAATTATAGGAAGAGACCCTCATTCCTCCCGATAGGAGTGGGGGTCTCTTTATCGTATGAAAAAAGAAAGTCCTATTTGTGGGGCAAAGGAATATGTATGTTGGAATGAATTGAATAATAGTTGTTTATCGGTTTCTATTTCATTGTTGAATACTTCAGGGAGAGTGCGAGTTGTCTCTTCGTTACTCGCAAAAGAAGTATCTTTATGCCGCTTTACAAAGAGGGCACACAATGGAGCATACAAAAGAGCGAATTATATTGGGCATTGACCCGGGTACGAATGTTATGGGCTATGGTTTGCTGCACGTTGAACACAGAAAGCCCACGTTGATCGCCATGGGAGCAATCGAATTGAACAAATATCAGGATCATTACCTCCGATTGAAGCGCATTTTTGAGCGTATCACGGGTTTGATTGAAGAATTTCTACCCGACGAAATGGCTTTAGAAGCTCCATTTTATGGCAAAAATGTGCAAACCATGCTCAAGTTGGGACGTGCGCAAGGAGCTGCCATGATTGCCGGATTGCAACGAGGATTGCCTATTACCGAGTATGCTCCCATGCGCATAAAGCAGTCCATAACGGGCAACGGTAGTGCGTCGAAAGAGCAAGTGGCAGGTATGTTGCAGAAGATATTGCATATTCGCCAAGAGGATATGCCCTACTTACTTGATGCAACGGACGGTCTGGCTGTGGCGTTGTGTCATTTCTACCAAACAAGTAATCCGCTTGCCACTTCGACGAATGTGGTGCGCAATTGGGCAGACTTTGCTCGAGCCAATCCGCATAAGGTAAAGGGTTTGAAATAGTTTGCTCACGAACATTTCCCTCAGTAAAAGCTCCTCAATGCCGACTAAGTGACAAAAGAACAGCCAATAGAAAAATTTTTATCGCCTTATGATCAAAAGTATATTCGATATACCCCAAATGGATTGTCCCTGCGAAGAGCGCATGATTAGGATGAAATTGGAAGAGCAAACCTCCATCGAACAACTATCTTTCGACCTTGCCCAACGCCGGTTGGAAGTAATTCACAGTGCCGATGTAGCCCCTATAAGCAAGGCTCTTGAAGCACTCAATTTGGGGAGCCGATTGGTTTCTTCACAGCCTTTTGAGGGGACGATCGTCCGCAATGAAAAGGATCAATCGACAGAGGCGAGAGAGCGAACTTTGCTTTGGTGGGTGCTGGCGATCAACTTTTTCTGTTTCATCGTCGAGGGAGCGTGGGGCATTATCTCTCGTTCCATGGGATTGGTAGCGGATAGTTTGGACATGTTGGCAGATGCTATCGTGTACGGATTGGCTCTTTGGGCGATTGGTTCCTCCCTTCGCAGCAAGAAGCGTGTCGCTTTGATGGCAGGAGTTTTGCAACTTGCCCTTGCCGGATGGGGCATTGCCGAGGTAATTGAACGCTTTGTAGTGCCCGAGAATGCACCCGATTTTTGGACAATGATTATCGTCTCTCTCATTGCTCTTGCCGGCAATACCGCATCGTTACTCCTTTTGAACCGTACCGAAAATAAGGATGCACACATGGAAGCATCGCGCATATTCACTTCCAACGATGTGATTGTCAATATCGGTGTGTTACTTTCTGCAATCGTTGTGGCAGTAACCGACTCTCGTTATCCCGATTTGATTGTGGGCAGCCTTGTCTTTCTGTTGGTGCTGCGAGGAGCGGTACGCATCCTTCGCTTGGCTCGATAGGAAAATTCGAGGACAAAAATTCCTATTCCCTTTCCTAATACACCGCTTTTTTAGCCTTTTCTTAGGCATTATTCATTCAATTCTACTCATAAAAACGCCCCCTCCGTGCCACTACGAGACAGAGGGGGCGTTGCAATTATTCGTGGGGCTTATTTACCTTGCTCTTCTTTGAGTTGGGCAAAAAATCCTTCGCAATCGCACATGGTGGGGATCAGGTTACGGTCTCCGAAACCATTGTCCACACGAGCTACATTGATCCAGAACTTGTTATCACGCAAATAGGGCAATGCAAATGCTGCCTTGCTGCGCGGATAACTGTGGTTCCATTCGTCTGCAATCACTTCATATTGAGGGTGAGGAGCATTCTTGAGTACGTTGTCTACTTTGTCAGCTTTGCCCTCTACGATTTCACGAGTTTCTTGGTAGATGCAATCCATCACATCGCAGAAGCGATCGAGCTCTGCTTTGCTTTCGCTCTCCGTAGGTTCGATCATCAATGTTCCGTGAACGGGGAATGAAAGTGTGGGAGCATGGTAACCAAAGTCCATCAGACGCTTGGCAATATCGCTCTCATCTACACCGCTTTCTTCCTTCACCTTGCGGCATTCGAGGATCAATTCGTGTCCCACACGCCCTGTTGCTCCTGTGTAAAGGATACCATATGTGTCTTTGAAGCGAGCTGCCATATAGTTGGCATTGAGGATGGCAATAGCCGTAGCCTGACGCAACCCTTCAAAGCCGAGCAAACGAATGTAGCTATATGTGATGATGGCGACCCCGGCACTTCCGTAAGGTGCTGCCGAAACTTGGTTTTGCTCATCCTCAAAGCGGATAACATGCTTGGGAAGGAAAGGAGTCAAGTGTTTGGCCACACAAATGGGACCAATGCCGGGACCTCCTCCTCCGTGAGGTATGGCAAAGGTTTTGTGCAGGTTCAAGTGGCATACATCGGCACCGATAAATCCGGGATTGGTGTAGCCTACTTGTGCATTCATATTTGCTCCATCCATATAAACTTGACCTCCGCACTCGTGGATGCGCTGGCACAAATCAACGATGTTGGTCTCAAAGATACCGTGTGTACTGGGGTAAGTAATCATCATGGCTGCAATTTGATCCTTGTGTGCTTCGGTTTGCACCATGAAATCGTCCCAATCCACATTGCCTCGTTCGTCAGTTTTTACCACCACACACTTGTAACCGCATTGCACGGCACTTGCAGGATTGGTACCATGAGCAGAGGCAGGAAGGATAACAATATCACGATGTCCTTGTCCTATGCTTTCGAGGTAGGTGCGAATGGTGCGAAGACCTGCGTACTCGCCCGAAGCTCCCGAATTGGGTTGAAGAGATGTGGCATCGAACCCTGTAATCTTGGCTAAATAGTCGCTCAGATTGTCCAACATTTCGAGATATCCCTCCACTTGGTCGTTGGGAGCATAGGGGTGGATGTTGCAGAAGTTCGGGTTGCTTAAAGCGAAGAGTTCGCTCGCGGCATTCAATTTCATCGTACAAGAACCGAGCGAAATCATAGAGTGCGCCAAAGAAATATCCTTACGTTCCAAGCGTTTGATATAGCGCATCAACTCTGTTTCCGTATGATAGTTATTGAATACATCGTATTGAAGGAAGTCGCTTGTGCGCACTTTCTTTGTATCCACATACACCTTATTATCGCTCAATCCTTCGAGAGAAGGTACTTCTTTTCCGGCAGCTTCGGCAAAGATGTAGCACAGTACGCCCAAATCTGAAGGAAGAGTGGTTTCGTCAAGGCTTATACCCACGCATTTTCCGCAGGGGAAATAGAAGAAATTGACGCCACACTCCAAGGCTATTTCTCGAATACGATCTACCGAAATGCCTTCAGGCATACGCACATGAAGCGTATCGAAGAACTCTTTGTTCTTTTGATCGTATCCCAATTCTGCCAGTTTCTCATTCAAAAATCCTGCATAAGAGTGAATGCGACGAGCAATTTGACGTAGCCCATCTGCTCCATGATACACGGCATAAAGTCCGCTCATGGTGGCGAGAAGAGCTTGTGCCGTACAGATATTTGAGGTAGCTTTTTCGCGTTTGATGTGTTGTTCACGAGTTTGCAGAGCCAAACGATAAGCCGGTTGTCCGTAAGCATCTTTAGACATACCTATGATGCGTCCCGGAATTTCACGCTTGTACTCCATGCGGCAAGAAAGATAACCGGCAGAAGGACCTCCGAAGTACATGGGGATACCAAAGCGTTGAGAGGAGCCAAATACCACATCTGCCCCCCATTCTCCGGGAGGAGTGAGTAGAACAAGGCTCATCAAATCGGCAGCCACAGCCACAGTAGATCCATTTGCCTTTGCCTTCGCCACAAATTCTTCATAGTTGTGCACGGCTCCCTTCATGTCGGGGTATTGAATCATTACTCCGAAAATATCGGGCGTAAATTCCAATGTTTCATAGTCTCCGATCAGGAGGTTCATACCCTGAGGAATGGCACGTGTGCGGATAACGGCTTGTGTACTTTTGAAGAGGCGTTTGTCCACAAAAAGAGTTTTTGCCCCTTCTTTCACTTGAGCACGTGTGCGTTCGTTGTAAAGAAGTAGAGCTGCTTCGGCTCCTGCGGTAGCCTCATCGAGCAGAGAACAGTTGGTCAAAGGCAAACCTGTGAGCTCTGTGATAACTGTTTGATAGTTAAACAAAGCCTCCAAACGTCCTTGTGAAATTTCTGCCTGATAGGGAGTGTAAGAGGTGTACCAAGCAGGATTTTCCAAAACATTACGTTGGATGGGAGCAGGAGTTACCGTATCGTACCACCCCTGACCTATGTAGGAAGTAAATGTTTTGTTCTTAGATGCCAGCTCGGCAATGTGCTCTGCCAATTCGCGCTCGGTCATCGCTTCGGGAATATCTATGGGTTCCTTGAGGAAGATATTCTCAGGATAAACTTGGTGCATAAGCTCGTCTACGGAAGATACTCCTATGGTTTGGAGCATTTCCGGCAAATCCTTATCGGAAATGCCCAAATGACGTGATGAAAATTTAGTTGTGTCCATTTTACTTATTGGATATAGGGATTATTTTTATGTACTGAATTCATGTCAAAAGAGGGTCCATGCCCGGAATAAACAGTTGTGGTTCGGGGCAAAGGTAAGAGTTGCGTTTTAATACTTTCCACAAGTGTGGAGAAACTACCACCCGGGAGATCTGTGCGCCCGATGTCTCCACCGACAAAAAGAACATCGCCCGCAAATAGGGATTGGTCCCCGGGCTCGTAGAAAGCAACGTGTCCGATCGTGTGTCCCGGAACGAACAATACTTCCAATTGCGTCGCTCCCAAGGATAGCTTATCTCCCGTGTGTAAAGGGGCAAAAGTAGGTTGTTCTCCCACTTCTATGTGTGGAAATCCAAAAGAGTGCAGCTGCTGTTTCAATGGAGGCATTTGGGCAATCTCCGTTTCATGTGCCATGGGTGTTAAACCGTAATGCCTTGCTGCAAATGCAGCGCCCCAACAATGGTCGAAATGCAAATGAGTAAAAAGCAATAAACGAGGGGTTACGCCCAATTGATCAATGTACTGCACCAAACGTTGTTCTTCGGGTTCGTTCATGCATCCGCAGTCTATGATGGCTGCTTCTTTGGAGGTTTCATCCACGAGGATGTAGGTATTTTCCTCGATATAATTGAAGGTAAGTTGATGAACAGAGGTCTGCATCTGCTATTTTGTTATCGAAATAATAGGGTTACAAGGGTAGATAGACAACCTTCTTCTCCTTGAAATAGGGATTGGGGAGGAAAGGATAAAGGTCTTCTTCCATGGCCTTTTTGCCAAAAGATGAAAGCTCGCTTGCCAAATTCCCTCCCTTAAGGGCTATAAAACCGTTGGGAAGAGCATTAAATTGCTCTCGACTCAGGAGATGTTTGCTCAGCTTAACCAAATCCACAAGTGGCATCGTAGCTCGCGTTACAATGAAATGACACTGTTCTTTCAAATCCTCCACACGGGCATGAATGGTCTTTACATTGTCCAATCCTATCGACTGAGCAACATTTTCTGCCACTTTAACTTTCTTGCCGATACTATCTACCAAAGTGAATTGTACCTGAGGTAACATGATGGCAAGAGGAATGCCGGGAAAACCACCGCCTGTACCCACATCGATCACTCGCGTTTCGGGTAAGAATTTGAGGACTTTCAACACTCCCAACGAGTGGAGTATATGATGGAGATAAAGGTGCTCAATATCCTTGCGCGATATAACATTTATCTTGCTGTTCCAATCGGTATACAAATCCCAAAGAGCTGCAAATTGATTCTTTTGCCGATCTGTCGTATCTGCAAAAGTGCTGTTTATCAGTGCCAGTTCCTCTTGTGGTGTCATAGTTTCTGTATTATGCTCTGTGCTGTGTTTCTTCTGCTACCCTAAATTGGGAGGATCGATTTGTCATATCTGAGCAAAGTACTCTCTCTTAGTCAAGATATTTGGGCGAATAGCACCCCAAAAAGCCTACAGTCAAGTAGCTTGCAAGCTCCCATCTAATCGACTACAAATATACACCATTTTCGTATAGCTGTTCTCTCTTTGCGGATTACATTCAGCGAGCTGTCGCAAGCTATCCCCCACTTGCACCTTCAAAGACAAGGTGCACTCCCCCAACAAGAGGAAAAGAGTTCTCGAAAAAGTGAAGCTCTTTCGGGAAAACAAAAAATCTTTATCGGAGAAGGGCAACCCCAACATTAGGTATTTGTATATCAGAGAATAATACGTACATTTGCATTGCTTCGATGAGGGCAGAGGTTTTGGAGCATTACCAAAAGGTAGTGGTCTCTTGTTTTTCGCCCTTTTGGTGCGCTATTAATAACTATTAAATGTAAGTATATTATGATTGATTTCAGCAAGTATCCCGCAGAGCCGTTTCGCATTAAGAGCGTAGAGCCTGTGGCAATGATTTCTCGTGAAGAACGTCTTAAAGTGGCACAAGAAGCAGGCTACAATACGTTCCTTATCAACTCTAAAGATGTGTACATTGACCTCCTTACCGATAGTGGTACCAATGCGATGAGCGACAGACAGTGGGGCGGTATTATGATCGGAGATGAGGCTTATGCCGGTAGCCGCAACTTCCATCACCTCCAAGAAGTGGTACGCAAGCATTTTGGGTTCAAGCATTTGGTTCCCACACACCAAGGTCGTGGAGCAGAAAACTTGCTGAGCCAAATAGCCATCAAGCCCGGTCAGTTCGTTCCCGGTAACATGTACTTTACCACCACACGTTATCACCAAGAGCGTAATGGCGGTATCTTCGTGGATATTATCCGTGATGAAGCACATGATGCTACTTTGGATATTCCTTTCAAGGGTAATATCGACTTGGCAAAACTTCAACGTGTTATCGATGAAAAAGGTCCCGAGAATGTAGCGTATGTGTGTCTTGCCGTAACCGTGAACCTCGCAGGCGGACAACCCGTATCCATGGAAAACATGCGTGCTGTACGTGAATTGACCAACAAATACGGTATTAAAGTATTCTACGATGCAACTCGTTGCGTGGAGAATGCCTACTTTATCAAAGAACAAGAGCCCGGTTATGCCGACAAGAGCATCAGCGACATCGTACACGAAATGTTTAGCTATGCAGACGGATGTACCATGAGTGGTAAGAAAGACTGCCTTGTAAACATCGGTGGATTTTTGTGTATGAATGACGATGAACTTTTCCAAAGCGCCAAAGAGCTCGTGGTTGTGTACGAAGGGATGCCCTCTTACGGAGGTCTTGCAGGACGCGATATGGAAGCCATGGCAATCGGGTTGGAAGAGTCTATGCAGTATGAATACATCCGCCACCGTGTGCTTCAGGTTCGTTACCTCGGCGATCGCCTCAAAGAAGCAGGTGTACCCATCATCGAACCCGTAGGAGGTCATGCCGTATTCTTGGATGCACGTCGTTTCTGTCCGCACCTCACACAAGATCAATTCCCCGCACAAAGCCTTGCTGCCAACCTCTACATCGAGAGTGGTGTGCGCAGTATGGAGCGTGGTATCGTTTCTGCCGGACGCGACATTAACACGGGAGAAAACCACAGACCGAAGTTGGAAACCGTTCGTTTGACCATTCCCCGTCGTGTTTACACCTACAAACACATGGATGTGGTGGCAGATGCTGTTATCGACCTCTTCAAAAACAAGGAGAAAATCAAGGGCTTGCGCTTCGTTTACGAACCTAAGCAACTTCGCTTCTTCACAGCTCGTTTCGAAGAAATCTAAAATAAGAAATACTTCTTCGATCTGTCGAGAGAAGTGCTGTAATGAAAGCCGAGTATCCCATTTGGGTACTCGGCTTTTTGCTTTTACCCCCTCCTTTTGCCCTTATGAAATAGGGCTTTGTTTCCACACGGAAAACGAAGCAATCGGAGAGCAAAAAGAAAGACGCTGTATCCATTTTTATTTTGCATGCTACAAGGGAAAACGTCTTTGCCCATTTTACTCCCACTTGTAGTAAACAGACCAATCCTTGAACGGAAGAAAGTCCTAATAACCTTGAAGTATAATCACGAACAACTCATTAACAAACGACACAGGGTAGCTAATAAAAACTATTACCGTCGTTCCGCAGTCCCGATAAAGAACGCTCCACAGACTGCGTATTTGGGATAACATAAGGAAGTGTTATACTTCATTCTTCCTCAAGGTAAAATTTGCAAGAAAGGAAGAGTGGCGTAATGACTTCCTCGTAATATAAATATATAGGTGTGAGGACATTGTGTATGTTATACTCTGTTCCGTGGGCATTCCTATTGAGCTTACTTTGGGGAGTGTGATTGCGTTAGTTCCTGATGCTTTATGAGTAACGATCAGTATTTGGAGCTTATAGAGGCTGAAATAAGAGGCCGAAACTATGGAAAAACAAGCAACTGGTAATGCAAAAAAGGAAAGAACGATGAGTTTTACACACAGTTCAGCGATGTAAAGAAAAGTTTTCCATCGACCAAATGGAATACGACTATGTAACTACGTGGTGTTAAGGTGGGAAAACAATCCTCGAAAACTTGCCAAGGCTCTATCTGGACTGTAACCGTCGAAAAGGAAAACACTATCCCTTTATCTCATAACTCCTAAGATCTATTGTGCGCCTCTTTCAAAGAGTGTAGAGTATCAACAAGGAGAAAATTGGGGATATTTGACTTTTGGGTATTGCTTATTCCAAAATAAGTTGTACCTTTGCAGAGCTTTTCACAGAAGAACAGTGTGTCTGGAAAGCATTTGGGAATCGCTAGCTCAGCAGGTAGAGCACAACACTTTTAATGTTGGGGTCCTGGGTTCGAGCCCCAGGCGGTTCACAAAAAGCTACAGAAGTAGCCCTATGGTAAGGCCGATTAGCTCAACTGAATAGAGCATCTGACTACGGATCAGAAGGTTAAAGGTTTGAATCCTTTATCGGTCACAACATGGATGTATGGCCGCGTAGCTCAACTGAATAGAGTAGCTGACTACGGATCAGCCGGTTACAGGTTTGAATCCTGTCGCGGTCACTCAAAGCAAGACTTTTTCTCTATGGAAAAGTCTTTTTCTTTTTTATATCCCCCCTCATATAGTTGCTCCTCCACTATCCCTACGTCTCTTTTTGTAGAGTCCATAGCTCCACAAGAGGTAGATTGCCATAATCATACTATATAGAGAAAGGCATTGCAATCCCGAGATGGAAGAGTGCAGTTCAACATTCTGTATAGAGGCAAAAAGGTCAAGCAGCCATTCCATTGCTGCAGAAAGCAGTTCGACTCCCTTTTTCAAAAAAAGCGACTCTAATCCCCACGATGCAAACAACATGTACACCAAAGTAATAGGTATCAATAAAGTCGAAAGCAAGACTAATGGAACGTTGCTCCACAAAGAAAGTAAAGAGGTTTCTCCAAAGTGATAGAGGCATAAGGGTATGGTGAAAAACTGTGCCGAAAGAGAAAGCACCAGCCCTTGGTAGAGATACCTCGCCACGCTACTCCCAATCGGAGGTAAACTCTGCATGAACAAGGGATGGAAAAGAACTATCGAAAACACTGCGGCATAGCTGAGTTGAAACCCTATGTCCAACACGTAGGATGGATTATACAGCAGCAAAAGCAATGCACTGAAAGCGATCACATTCATTGTACAAGTCGAGCGTCCCAAAAGAAAAGAGAGTTGGTAAAGAGAAAGCATAACAGCTGCACGCACTGCCGGAGCCGAAAATCCCGTGAGGGCAACGAAAAGCCATGCCACCACAATTTGAACAAAAATGCTCCAATAGCGCCACCGAGCAACTCTGTAAAACAGACTGCAAAGAAAACTTACGGCAAGTGCAACAACAGCTAAATGGAAGCCGCTCACGGAAAGGATGTGTACAACTCCCGTTTTTCGGAAAAGAGACTCAGCTTTGCCCTCATTTGTTCTGTGTCCCAAAGTCATCGCACCAAGGGCTTCCTTTTGCAATTCGGAAAGAGACAAGCTATCCAACGTACCCAACAATCGCTGTCGCTGCTCTGTCAGCATCCTTCTCAAGTTGAATGTCGTTGCCTTTGAGTGCCGGAAAATGGTATCTACGTACACGGCTGCCCCGCACTCTTGCGCAAGCAAAAAGTTTCTATATTCTTCTTTGCGCACTTGATCCAAACGGTACACGCGTTCTATGGAAGCATAAATAGTATCCCCCACTGCCACATTATCATTAGGAAGATGTGGCACATAGAGTAGAACTGAAGAAAGGACTGCATCCTCTTTTGATGGAACGCTTGCTTTCAAGCGAAAACCCGATCGAACCTGAGAAGGAGAAGTTTCGATAAGCAAACACAACGCCTGTTCATCGTTTCCTCTGACCATAGACAAGCGATCATAATGCCAAGAGCTCCAGAAAGCCCCTGCAAGAAAAAGAACTCCTATTGCAGCAAAATGCAATAGGAGATTTTTTTGGTTGCGTATTTCTTGAAAATAGATCCACAGAGCCACAAAAAAAGCACCTATACCCAATAGTGCATAAAAGGACGTCAAGGGATGGGTATAACCCAATAAAAGCCCTGCTACAAAGAAGAAAATAACCCTCAGAGCCGGGCTTTGCAAGAAATGGAATGAGGCTAAAAAATTGCTCAAGAGCGACACAACTGCTTCAGACCGGCAATGGCTCCCTTAGGATCGGCGTGTCCAAATACATAGCTTCCTGCCACCAATGCGTCGGCTCCTGCCTCCACAAGTAAACGACCGGTCTCTTGATTTACTCCTCCATCCACTTCTATAATGGTGGCAAGTCCACGTTCATCAATCATTTGTCGCAAGCGACGCACCTTATCCAAAGCTTGTGGAATGAACTTCTGTCCCCCGAATCCGGGGTTTACACTCATGAGTAAGACGAGATCACACTCTTCCAAAACATCTGTCAAAAGCTCCACAGGCGTATGAGGATTAAGCGTAACACCCGACTTCATCCCTGCCGAGCGAATTGCAGAAAGAGAACGATGCAGATGGGGCGATACCTCATAATGCACATTCATAATGGCAACTCCCAAATCTTTCAACTGGGGGAGAAATTTTATTGGTTCCACCACCATTAAGTGTACATCCAAAGGTTTGTTGCATATCGGAGCAATTGCTTCCAAGATGGGAAAACCAAACGAGAGGTTCGGTACGAAAACGCCATCCATTATGTCTATGTGTAACCAATCGGCTGCGCTCTCATTGATCAAATTTACAGCTTCGCCCAAATGCAAGAAATCCGCACTAAGCAAAGAGGGGGATATGATAGGATGAATAGATGCCATAAACAAATTTGTTTTTTATTGTAAGTTCAAAGGTACGCCCTTTTTGGGAACTATCGACCTCATATCGATATGAAAGGAAGAAAAGAGCGGAGTCGTAACAAAATTCGTACCTTTGATCCTCAA
Organism: Porphyromonas sp.; assembly: GCA_041848345.1. Lineage (GTDB taxonomy): Bacteria > Bacteroidota > Bacteroidia > Bacteroidales > Porphyromonadaceae > Porphyromonas. The sequence continues at coordinate 29,135 of JBGZIN010000050.1, read as the reverse complement.
AAGATACATCCCAAGATAAAGGAGGTAAACGATGAAACAAAACGACGAAAACGGAAACATAAAACAATTCAAACGAACTCTTATAACCAGTGCACTTCCCTATGCCAATGGTCCTGTTCATATCGGACACTTGGCGGGAGTTTATGTCCCTGCTGATATATATGCCCGTTATAAAAGGCTCTTGGGTGAAGAGGTTCTTTTCATCGGTGGTTCGGATGAGCATGGTGTACCCATCTCGCTGAAAGCAAAGGCGGAAGGATGCACTCCGCAAGAGGTGGTGGATCGCTATCATACGCTCATCAAACAATCATTTGAAGAGTTGGGTATCTCTTTCGACATTTATTCGCGTACCACCAGCGCCACTCATAGACAAATGGCATCGGACTTCTTCCGCACTCTATACGACAAAAAGCACTTCGTTGAGCAAGAGAGCGAGCAGTACTTCGACCCCGAAGCCAATATGTTTTTGGCAGATCGCTACATCGTGGGTACCTGTCCTCATTGCCATAAAGAGGGAGCTTATGGTGATCAATGCGAGGCATGTGGCACATCGCTCAGTCCGACGGATCTCATTGATCCGCACAGTTCCATCAGCGGGGCAAAACCTATCATGAAGACAACCAAGCACTGGTACCTTCCTTTGGATAAAGATGAAGAATGGCTTCGCCAATGGATATTGGAAGAGCATAAAGAGTGGAAATCCAATGTGTATGGACAATGTAAAAGTTGGATCGACATGGGGTTGCAACCTCGTGCCGTGAGTAGAGACTTGGATTGGGGTGTGCCGGTTCCCGTGGAAGGAGCCGAGGGCAAAGTACTCTATGTATGGTTCGATGCCCCCATTGGTTATATCAGCAACACGAAGGAGTTGCTCCCCGATTCGTGGGAAACATGGTGGAAAGACGAAACCACACGCATGATCCACTTTATCGGTAAGGACAATATCGTATTCCACTGTATCGTATTTCCTGCCATGTTAAAGGCAGAGGGTAGCTTTATCCTTCCCGACAATGTGCCCGCCAATGAGTTTTTGAATTTGGAGGGAGACAAAATATCCACAAGCCGTAATTGGGCTGTTTGGCTGCATGAATACCTCAAAGATTTTCCCGGGAAGGAAGATGTGCTCCGCTATGTACTGACCGCCAATGCTCCCGAAACGAAGGATAATGACTTTACATGGAAGGATTTCCAAGCACGCAACAACAATGAATTGGTTGCCATATACGGCAATTTTGTAAACCGCACTTTGGTACTAACGCAGAAGTACTTCGAGGGGAAAGTGCCCACTTGTGGCACACTGACCGACTTCGATCGGGAAACTTTGGACGAAGTGGCTGCAATTGCGCCACGCCTATCATACAACATTGAGAACTTCCATTTCCGTGAAGCCCTCCGTGAAGCTATGATGATTGCCCGCATTGGTAACAAATACCTCGCCGAAACAGAGCCTTGGAAAGTGGCAAAAAGCGACATGGAGCGAGTGGCAACCATCCTCAACATCTCGCTGCAAATTACAGCCAATCTTACCATAGCTTTTGCTCCGTTCCTCCCCTTTAGTACGGAAAAATTGCTCCGCATGTTGCAAACAAAGCCTTTTGAATGGGAAAAGTTGGGAGCTGCATCTCTCCTTCCCGAGGGGCACCTTATCGGAGAACCGGAACTTTTGTTTGAAAAGATTGAAGATGCTGCCATCGATCGACAGATCCAACGTTTGCAAGAGATAAAGGAAGCTAATGAAGCTGCGCAGCGCAGAGCTCATCCGATCTTGGAAAATACTTCCTTTGACGACTTCCTGAAAATGGATTTACGCGTGGGTAGAGTACTTAGTTGTGAGCGAGTGCCCAAGTCCGACAAACTGCTTCTGTTCCGAATAGATGATGGTTTGCAAGGGCGTACCATTCTATCCGGTATAGCCAAGTTTTACCAACCTGAAGAATTGGTGGGCAAGAACATTTGCTTCATAGCCAATTTTCCACCTCGAAAGATGATGGGTATTACCTCCGAAGGAATGATCCTTTCTGCCGAGGACTATCGAACAGGTGCGCTCAAGGTTACCATTCTTGGTGATGATATTGCACCGGGAAGCAAAATCGGATAAGCAGAGCGTGGAACTCCAATCAAAGCCTGACCTAAAGACCTTAATGCAAAGGCTTTTTGGGTCGGGCTTTTTCTTTTATCCATAATATACTGCAATAGTTCCCTCCATGCGTTTCTTGGATATACTTTTAATGATGGGCTTCGTTCTCGTGCTCTATTGGTTCACACGAAAGGGCAAAAAACGTACGATACAAACGGAAGAAACAGCCTTCACTCCTCATAATAACATCGACATAGCCACCTCTCCCCTTTTTCACTTCCCCAAAGCCTCCGAGGGAGCAGCAACTCATTACGTGGTTATTGATACGGAAACAACGGAACTTATTCCTCCAATAGGTCAAAGTAGCGATCGGCAAGCTCCATTGGGCAGTCGCTTGCCCGCACAACTTCCTCCCATAGTACGCTTGTCTTGGTCTCTTCTCGATGCCTGGGGAGCTATCATTCAAGAGGAAAGTCATACCCTGTTACAAAACACTCCCATAAGCAAAGAAGCAGAAGCCATACATGGAATTTCCAACGAAGAAATGCTCCGAAGCGGAGAAAATCCTCAAGATGTGTACCGCAGATTTCTGGAACACCTCTCCATGCCGGTAACAATAGTCGGGCATCATCTCGACTTTCACCTTCAAACTATTGAACAAGACATGGCGCGGCACGATCTGTTCATTCCGAATAGGCACAGCCACAAGCTCTATTGCACCATGCAGGAGGGGAGTGAATATCTGCGAGAACGCTATGCTTTGGAACGCATCTCTCATCTGAAGCTCAATGATTTATACGGGATGCTTTACTTCGGAAGGCGCGATTTGGTTATAACCTACCGAGACAAAAGTCGCAGAGATATTCTATTGGCAATAGCTTGTCTGCGCTTTTTGATCTAAAGGCAGGGCAGGGGAGGGCAATACTTAATGGAAAAACAGGAAAATAGCACATTAAAAAAGAGACTGATCCCCTTCGGTTATGCCCTTGGTGGATATATGCCACAATTCACTACCAAAAGGCTTCCCAAAATGTATGCATACAAAAGACAATTTCTATGCATTCATTTTCCAATTTGTATGCATACAAAATCCGATTTGTATGCATTCATTTTTTTTAATCTTCTTCCTGCAAACATAATACACTATACAACAAGAGATTACATTACACACGTCAATGACAACGATATCGTGCATATTTCCAGTCAATAAAATCATCCTGAATCGAGTTTTTTGTCAAGAAATGCTTTTGATTATCCCTTAATAATTTGAGAAAGCGAACAACTAACTCCAATAATTTAGATGCATCCACCTCTTGAGGTGATCGAGAGACTTAGAAAGTTCTATTGCACAAAATAAAGAAGCATATTTGTTGTAAGTGTTTCGAAAGGCGACAAATATCTGAAAAACAACATATTAAAAGGTGATAGAAGAGATAAACGAGGAGAAAAATATTGCACATACCTAAAAGTATTATGGGAGAAATAGCAATTAGATGATGAAAAAAGATTAGATTTGCGGAGAATTAGCAAAGAGCCTTTCACATGAGGTTGCTGGTAATCTGTTCTTGGAATGGGTTTCTCAGCGTTCTTTGGAAAGGAAGATTTGATGTTGGGAGAGGTGCTCGAGTGGTTGAAGAGGCACGCCTGGAAAGTGTGTAAACGCCAAAAGCGTTTCGCGGGTTCGAATCCCGCTCTCTCCGCACCCCAAATGGCTGGTGCAGGAAGTCTTTGAATTCTTTTCGACAGTATATGGTGCCCGGTCTGAGGTCTCCCAATGACCTCTTCCACTACTATCAAAGAGGATTTACAGACTTCGTTTTTTATAGAGTGGTGAAGAGAATAATAACAATAATAGAAAGTACTAATCTAAACAAATTCAAGATGAAAAGATTTTTTGCAACACTTGCTTGCACAGCATTGCTGTCAGTAAGTATTTCCTCTACTATGTGGGCTCAAGATCAACCTGCAGCAGGCGCGCCCGAAGCAGCTACTGAACAAGTAGAGGCTACTGAGGCACCGACTCCTGAAATGGAAGCAGCTCAAGAAGAAGTGGCAACAGAAGAAATCGTTGCTCCCGCAGAAGAAGCCGGTTTCCACCAAGCACTCAAAACAAAGTTCATCGAAGGGGGTGCAGACTTTATGGCAGTTATCGTATTGTCTTTGATACTTGGTCTCGCACTTTGTTTGGAGCGTATTATTTACCTGAACCTTTGTGATACAGACGGCGAGAAGCTGCTCAAGCAAATCGAGGCAGCATTGGCAAAAGGTAATGTGGAAGAAGCTAAAAACATCGCTCGTAACACACGTGGTCCCATCGCTTCCATCGCTTACCAAGGTTTGATGCGTATGGACGAAGGTTTGGACGTTGTGGAGCGTTCTATCACAGCTTACGGAGGTGTACAAGGCGGTCTTTTGGAAAAGAACCTTTCTTGGATCACACTCTTCATCGCAATGGCTCCCTCTCTCGGGTTCTTGGGAACTGTGGTAGGTATGGTTATGGCGTTCGATAAAATCGAGCAAGTGGGTGACATCAGCCCGACGGTTGTAGCCGGAGGTATGAAAGTGGCTCTTATTACTACCATTGGTGGTCTTATCGTAGCTCTTATCCTTCAATTGTTCTACAACTACATCCTTAGCAAGGTTGAAGCCCTCCTCAATAAGATGGAAGATGCTTCTATCTCTTTCTTGGATATCGTTATCAAGCACAATATCAAAAACGGTAAGTAATAATCACTATGTCTGTAACGAAAAGTCGCAAAATATCCAGTTGGGTATTGCTGATCTTGTCAGTAATCTCGGTGGTTATGTTTGCCATGCTCTTCCTGGGTGGCTACCACATGGAGGGTACAAACATTGCCTATGAGTGGACGGGAGCATTCCTCTACTGGACCTATATCTTGGTAGCAGTTACGCTGCTGATCACTCTGTGTTTCACGTTGTCAAGTTTCTTTGCTTCGTTCAAACGCAACTCTAGAAAGGCGATGTCATCTCTGCTCTCGGTAGTGGGTTTATTTGCCCTATTGGGTATAACCTATGCAATCGGAGACGGTAATGCCGAGGTTATGCGTGGCGTGAACGAAGACTCTCAAAAATACCTGACCGAAGGATGGCTCAAGACAAGTGATATGGTGCTTTATTCAAGCTACGTACTCATCTGTGCCATCATTGTGGCTATGATCTTCGGTGCAATCCGTAAAGCCGTATCAAAAAAGTAATATCATATAAAGCAAAAGAGCAATGGCTAAACTAAAAAAGAAAGTACCTTCCATCAATGGATCGTCAATGGCCGATATCTCTTTCATTCTTCTGATATTCTTTTTGATAACTACTTCAATGGATACCGACAAGGGTATTAAGCGTCGTCTACCGCCGCTCGTACCCAAAGAAGAACAACGTCAGGATATTGAGATTAACGACCGCAACATTATGCAGTTGCTCGTTAACCGTAAAGACCAAATCGCCATCTTAAGAAAATCTTCTGCCGGCGATAGGACGATCATTGTTCCAATAGATGATCTAAAGAATCGTGTAAAGGAGTTCATTGTAAACCCGAAAAACAGTCCGGAACTACCCGAGAAAGAAACTCGTGCAATTGCCGGTTTGGGTAACTTACAAGTTACAACTTCGAGCTATGCCATATCTCTGAAAAATGAGGTGGAAACGAGCTATCAGATGTACATCAATGTACAGAATGAAATACTCAAGGCATATAATGAAGTTTGGGATGAGTTTGCCAAACTCCACTTCCACACTGCCTACGAAGAGCTTTCCGTAGAGAAACAGAAAGCTGTGTTGGAAGCATATCCTATGCACGTTTCGGAGATGCCTTTGTCAAACCTAAAATAAGAGGAGGATATAGATAATGGGAAAATTTAGTAAGAATGGGGGCAGAGAGATGCCCGAGTTGAACACCTCGTCGCTCCCTGACCTTATCTTTGCATTCTTGTTTTTCATCATGATGGTTACCAGCATCCGCGAGGTAACAGCAAAGGTGGAATACAACAATCTGCCTCGTGCCACAGAATTGACCAAATTGGAGGAAAAATCATTGGTATCTTACCTCTATGTGGGCAAACCTGTTGCAGCTTACAGGGACAAGTTTGGGAACAACTCCTGCATCCAAATCAATGATAAGATTGTACAAAACCCTGAATTAGTCTATGATTTCGTAAAGCAAGAAGAGGCTAAGATCAAGGATGAACGCAAGAAATTGATGACAATCTCCATCAAGGCGGATGCCGACACTAAGATGAAAATCATATCAGACATCAAGCATCAACTGCGCAGAGCCGATGCCCTTAACATCAGCTATTCTGCACGAGATACTAAAAAGACCAACTGATTACTTTTCACAATCAAATCCAATGAAAAGGTACCCAACTCTTTGAGGAGAGGGTACCTTTTTTCTTTTCTACAAATACATTCTCTCTTTCACAAATAAAATTCAGTACATAAAGTTGTCGGAATTTGATCGAAAAAAAGCTCCATAAATACCATACAAACTCTCTCCCCAAAAAGTATTAGTCCTTAGCACAATGCCAAAAACCTCTTTGGTTGAAGAAAAACGGTAGATAGATTTGTAGATGTCAAAAAAAAGGTGTTACTTTGCAGGACGATTAGAGGTGTTTATTCTCATCAAGGATATGGAGCAAATGATGCTATGCTCTATGTCTGTATGGAAGTTCCTCTATAAACATTGTATTATAAAGTAAAAACGAATATAACGAGATGTCTAAGGCTTGTCAAATAACAGGGAAGCGAGCGATGATCGGAAACCACGTATCACACTCCAATCATCGCACAAAGCGCACTTTCAATGTCAATTTGTTCGAAAAGAAATTCTATTGGGTAGAGCAGGATTGTTGGATTCGTCTCAAAGTATCTGCAGACGGACTCCGTCTCATCAATAAGATAGGATTGGATGCCGCTTTGAAGCGTGCGGCTGAAAAAGGATACTTGGGTGTATAAATCAGGGTTAAAGAAACAATAGTAGAGCTATGGCAAAGAAAGTAAAAGGTAACCGCGTACAGGTAATCCTCGAATGTACAGAGCATAAGGAAAGTGGAATGCCCGGTACATCACGCTACATAACAACAAAAAACCGCAAAAATACCACACAACGTCTTGAACTCAAGAAGTATAATGCGGTACTCAAACGCTACACCCTTCACAGAGAAATTAAGTAATAACATAAGGAGGACTACAAGATGGCAAAGAAATCCGTTGCAACGTTTAGAAGTGGCAGTAAAGATGGTCGCGCCTACTCTAAGGTGATCAAGATGGTTAAGTCTCCTAAGACCGGAGCATATTGCTTCCAAGAAGAGATGGTACTCAACGAAGCTGTTAAAGACTTCTTCAAATAAAAAGATACGAAAATCTTCCTTATTGGTACCTTTTTAGGGTGAATATGGAAGACAGAAGATACGGAAGGCGAGGCTGTTAGTCTCGTCTTTTTTTTATATTGTCCTCTGCCAAGAACCTTTGACTATCGTCAGAAGAATACTATGGCTCTGAGCACTGTGGACTTACTCGTACCATAAGAACCTTTGACTATCGTCAGAAGAATACCCCAACTCTTTGAATAAGAGCAATAAAATAGTTGCTTTCAATTAAGCAAAACAATGCGTTCAAATTCAAAATGGGATGCAATGAAATTCTTTATTGATTGCAATCAAGAAGATGATGAAAAAGAAGAGACGTCAACTTTTTTCGCTATATCTTTCTCTCAAAGAAGCCCGACAATAAAAAGAAGAGATGAGAGCAATACTGCATGACGCCCAATGAAAGAACAAAGAGGTTATGGCAATCTTTAGCTCAAGATCTCCTTATAATTAATAGGACAAAGAGGAAGAAAATAGCAAAATATACAACCGAGAAAAAGAGAAACAATAGCATTGAAGCATGTCACACAAGCTATTCAACGGCATAAAAAAATGGTAGAGAAAAAAGTATTCTCCACCATTAGATTGAACAGTTCTCATCGCGAGAACTGAGAGTAAAAATCGTCTTACGCTTCTTTTGCAATAGCAAGTTTGCCACGATAATACCCACAAGCCCCGCAAACAGTGTGGTAAATATGCCATTCGCCACATTGGGGACATTTGGTCAAAGTTGGCATCGCAGCCTTATCATGTGTTCTACGTTTCAGCGTTCTCGATTTCGATTGTCTACGTTTAGGATGTGCCATATAAACTAAGCCTTTCTATCTATATTTATAATCTTATTATTTTAATCTCTTTCTTTTTCTCCGATATTTTCCCCCAATTGCTTGAGTACACTCCAACGAGGATCCTCCCTTTCTTGTGTTTGCGAGAGAAAAAACTCCTCTGCTTCCGCTACACATTCGCCCTCCGGGTGCACTTTGCGCATCGGCATACTCAAAACAACGAACTCAAATAACAACTCGTCCAACGCAAGGATCGGTTCATTGCGCGAAACCAAAAATTCCTCATCGTTATCTTGGCTTGATTCTGCATTTACCAAACGTACTGAAAGAGGAAACTCGTTGCTCACCTCCAATAGAAAAGGGGTATTACAGCGATCACAAATGGTTTTCACATCACCCTCCACAATAAAAGCAAGCTGAAAATCATCTCCCGTACGCAGACCTTCAACAAAAATCGTTACCTCTCCTCCCAATATATCGAAGGGATTTTCTTGTGCTAAAAAGCCTCCGTCCAATATAAATTGTTCAGAGAACTCCCCCTCGGGGACAGTATTCAACGTCAAGAAAAAACGATCTTTTTGAACTGTCATACAAAAGTAAAAGTATCCTCCCTCTATGGTAGGGAACAAATATCCTCGCAAAGGTACAAATTATTTCCTATTAACACGGCACCTGTACCAAAGAAGTTATCGATAAACAGCTTTTTCAGGAAAGGATTCATCTCCTTTTTGAAAAACAAAGACATGGCTTATCTCACCAATAGAAGAAAGCTCCATCCTCGACACCTCAAAAACAGAATAAAGAACTAACTACTTATTAATTGGTTTGAAAAAGAACTCTGACAACAAACTATAAGTGTACCTGCCCAACATAAGGTATAAGCTGCTGCCTTTTATACACGAATTAGAACTCTATACTCAAATATATACCTACATATTGGTAGTGTCAAAAGAATAATATACCTTTGTGTCGTGATAAGAAACTATTGAACACAAACTAAAAATAAAAGAAGAAAATGGCTTATGTAATTACTGATGGCTGTGTAGCCTGTGGATCATGTATTGATGAATGTCCGGTTGGAGCAATTTCAGAAGGCGATATCTACAAGATTGACGCTGCGGCTTGTATTGACTGTGGTTCTTGTGCAGGTGCTTGCCCTTCAGAAGCAATCATCCAAGGATAAGATTTTATTTCTTGGTTAGCGAAATCGAATACCTCTCTGCTTTTGGTAGAGAGGTATTTTTTTATCGACCTTTCTCTTTTTAGATTTTTGTATCTAACGACTCGCTGTTTTACCCTGAAAAATCTCTTCATACAACCCTCCGATAGAGCCTCTATTCCAAGAAATGCAGCAAAAAAATCGCTTTTTCAAGGCAAAAACGACAATAGGCATTGCAGATTCGGCAGAAAACATTAAGAACGGCGACATCTAAATAGATTCATTGCAAATTGAGGGCGCATACTTCAATAAATAATCAATATCGGGTAATATACAAATGCATATATCGCAATATCTTTTCAAATAAACAACGATAATAAAAGAAATACTTGTTTATTTCCAAATAAATACCTACCTTTGCAACGTGTTTTTCATGGTATTAGATTTTAAGGTTAATGGAAAGGGTTTGTCGGGAGACAAGCCCTTTTTGATTTTAACTGAAGAGAGGGATAAAATCACTTATTTGAGGATAATACAACCCTAAAAGAGAGTACTATTCTTCCTCTCGTTAATATTATCTCGTACCTTGTTCGCAGCAGCTCTCTTTGCTCTTCCGAACAAAATGCCCCATTGTTCTATTCTTCAAGTACAATAAACGGGAACAGAGAAACTACCTACAAATAATGAGATTATTTGCTTCTCTCTTCTACAATAGAACGGTACCTTTGTAAATATGAAATTATCGGATGTTGCCACAGGGCAAAAAGCCACTATCAAGACAATAAACGGGAGAGGAGCTTTTCGGAAAAGGATCCTTGAGATGGGGTTTATTCAAGGGAAAGTCGTTACGGTGATCCAAAATGCTCCTTTCAAGGATCCTGTTTATTACCGAATAATGGGCTACAATGTATCTCTCAGACGGAAAGATGCCGCACTCATAGACGTTGAATTGCATACCTCCTCTGAGGAAATAAATATCGAAAATGCGGAGCATCAATCGTTTGAGTCTTCCCCTTCTCTGCCCATCACGACCACTATCCCGTCTTCTAACTATTTTGAAGAAAGAGGCAGTGGCATAGTGCAACGCATCAAAGTTGCCTTGGTGGGCAACCCCAACTGCGGAAAAACCTCCATATTCAATCTAGCAAGTGGAGCTCATGAACACGTAGGTAATTACAGCGGGGTTACAGTGGATGCGAAAGAAGCTCACTTCAAGCACAAAGGGTACCGCATAGATATTGTAGACCTTCCGGGGAGCTACTCACTGTCCCCGTATAGTCCTGAAGAGTTATTCATCCGTGATTACCTCACCGCTCCGTCCACTCGACCGGATGTGGTTATTGACGTTATCGACACCTGCAATTTGGAGCGTAACCTCTACCTCACTCTGCAAATAAAGGAGATGAACCTGCCTTTGGTCGTTGCGCTCAATATGTTTGATGAGTTTGAAAAAAGTCAATCACAGCTAAACATTCCTCTGTTGTCTCAATTGTTGGACATCCCAATGATCCCCACAGTGGGACGAATTTCAAGAGGAATTGAAGAACTATTCGATGCCGTCATAGCCACAGCAAGGAGAAAAGGTGCGCCCGGGAGAGATATTCGTATTCCTTATGGCAACCTTTTGGAGCCTTCCATTGAAAATTTGGTCTCGGAAATAGCCAATACATTGGAGCTTCCCAACCAGCTACCTCATCGCTACACTGCCCTGAAAATACTCGAACAAGATGCACATACCATTGACCAAATTCGCTCTCTTCCTCAAGGAGAAAGTTTTCTCAATAGCGCAGACTACATACGAGCTCAGGCAAACAAACAGATCGGGAATACAGATATTGCCGAGCTTATCACGGACTATCGCTATGGATTTATTGCAGGGGCACTCAGAGAAACCTACCAACCTGAACGACGCTCTTTGCGCACCCAAACAGATAAAATAGACCATATTCTTATCAATCCCAAATGGGGGTTCATCATATTTTTGGGCTTCTTACTCCTTATGTTCCAAAGCACTTTTGCCTTGGGAGCGTACCCTCAAGAATGGATTGAAATACTTGTCAATTGGATAGCCGACGGCGTGGGCGACATTCTCCCCGAGGGACCATTAAAGGATCTTGTCATAGATGGCGTCATACAAGGGGTGGGTGGCGTTATCGTTTTCTTACCTCAGATCCTTATCCTCTACCTCTTTATATCCATAATGGAGGACACCGGCTACATGGCTCGGGCAGCATTTATGATGGATAAACTGATGCACCGCATGGGGCTACATGGCAAATCGTTCATTCCTCTTATCATGGGCTTTGGTTGCAATGTACCCGCTATTATGGCATCACGCACCATTGAAAGTAGGCAAAGTCGTCTTATTACCATACTTATAACGCCCCTGATGAGTTGTAGTGCTCGCCTTCCGGTATATGTTCTTATAGCAGGTGCATTCTTTGGAGCCTATGCGGGATTGGTTCTCTTTGCCGTCTATTTAGTGGGCATTCTATTGGCAGTTATCTTGGCACGCATCTTTAGAAAAACGCTTTTTAGTACGGAAGATATTCCCTTTGTAATGGAATTGCCTCCCTACCGTATGCCCACATATAAATCAGTGCTGATTCATATGTGGGAGAAAGCCAAAGAATACCTGAAAAAAATGGGCTCGATCATCTTGGTTGCCTCCATTATCATTTGGTTCTTAGGCTACTTTCCTCGAACGGAACTGATGCAACAAAAGGAACGGAAAATAGAAAATCTATCGACTCAATGGCGTGGCTCCGAAGAGGACCTAAAGGCTCAAATCGAGCAGATCGAAATAGAAACAAACATACAGCAGCAAGAAAACTCCTATTTGGGTAAGATGGGACGAGCCATAGAACCGGTATTGGCACCACTCGGGTTCGATTGGAAGATGAGCATAGCCTTGGTTTCCGGACTTCCTGCCAAAGAAGTTGTTGTCAGCACGCTCGGGGTGATCTATATAGGCGATGGGGATGATTCCGAGGAAGCCTCGTCTCGACTTCGAGAGCGGATCCAAGCGGATCGAAATGACGCAGGGAATCCTACCTTTACACCGCTCGTTGCCCTGAGTTTTATGCTCTTTGTGCTTCTCTATTTCCCATGTATCGCCACTGTGATTGCCGTGGGACGAGAGACCGGGAGCCACAAATGGGGATTGTTCCTCATGGCATATACGTGCCTATTGGCGTGGCTTGTCTCTTTCATTGTATACCAAGGCGGTACTCTGTTGGGATTAGGGTAAATCTGACAAATGAAATTAGAGTGGCGTCAGCTCTCCATGCAGCAACATCACTCCATTGGTAGACAATAGTACACACTTTATCCATGCAAACAATCATCGTATATCTCATTGTAGCCGTTGCCATTTTCTTTGCAGTGCGAGGGGTATGGCGCATAGTTCGTCCACTCAAAACCGATGAATCCTCTGCCTCACCCTGCTGCGGTTGCAAAGGTTGCCCTTCACAAGCAAAAAGCAACGACAGAAAAACTAACTAAATATCCCTGCGTGCTCCATAGCACAGCTATTCCCACAAAACCCTTCACGAAAGAAGCACTTTGTTTCTCAATATAAAGTTGAGAAACAAAGTGCTTCTTTTCCTTTTACCAATAGCATTACATCAAAAAAAAACAGAGGTCTTATATTGATATATTTTATTCATTGAATGATTATATCTATAATAACTATATTCTTTTTGGCTACCTTTGCTGCGTTTTTACCTGAAATGAGTCAGAATTTAATATCAAGGCTTCCTGTAAAGACACAGATTTAAAAGAGAATACAGAATAGGAAATAAGAAAATGTTTAGAATGAAAAAATGGTTATTGTACATCTTTGTAGTACTCTTTGCCATAACAGGACTACAAAGATCGTATGCTCAAGAAAGCGAAAAAGGATCAAAGCAAAATGTAGAGCAAAAGGGTACCCATTCTCACAAGAAGCAAGCGAGAAATTATTGGTATCTCGGGGGAGAGGTATACAGCCCTCATTTCTTTGGAGATTTATATTCAATTACTCCTCAAAAATGGCACTTGGGGTTAGGAGGGCAATTGAAGGTCGGCTACCAATTCTCTCCCATATTTGCGTTGGAATTCAATGTCGGATATGGACAAAACTCTGCCACAGCACTCGGATACCAATCTTCCTATATGTTGGGGATAAGAGATGCTTATATGTACTACCCATACACAATGATCGATGGTGTCGTGTATAGTACCGTGGAAGATCTTTTTGGAGAGCAAGGTGTCCACAACAAATCTGCAACGTTAGAGGGTATTAGCTTTAATAAAATTCAAAGCAATATCTCGATGTGGCAGTCCTCGATCAGCACAGTTTTCAACTTAAACCGACTTTTTACCACTTCTGCCGCTCAAAAAGAGCAGCCTTTGGTATTGTTACTCAAACCGGGCATTTATCTCAGTCGCTTCACCTCGACTATTATCAACAAAGCTGATGGGCAACAAGTGGCTCCTCATGTAAATAAAAAGCTAACATTGGGTGCGGGAGCAGACCTTGCAATACGTTTCAATGTTTCTTACAATTGGGCATTCGAAATAATCAATCGATTCGTTTGGGAACACGATAGAGCTATCGACGGCGTGCTTTCTTCCAAGCAAGCCTATGACGACTACACGTGGCAGCCTGCGGTAGCTTTGATCTACAAGTTGGGAAAGAAAGAGATAAAAGAAACACCTAAAGAGGAGCAAAACATCCTTTCTTTTCCCGTAAAGACATCATTACCCATATTTGCTTACTCTTCTCCGAAAGGAAGCACAAAAGCTCTCCCCAAGAGAGAGACTCATACAGCAAGCATATCTTTGACTTATCCATTGAATAAAACCGCAATTGTTCCTACATTGGGTAACAACAAAGAAGAACTATCTCGTTTGGAAGAAGAATTGCGCAACTATACCACCAATCCCGATTTCATCATTCGTAAAATTACAGTAAACGGACTTGCCTCTCCGGAAGGCTCATTGCACAACAATATCAAACTTGCAGAAGGGCGAGTGACCTCCATAATTGATTATGTTCGACGCCGATCCAACATACCTCATACTCTCTTCTCCTATGGTTTCTTGGGAGAGAATTGGGATGGATTGAAAGAGACTATTGAGAAGAGTAATTTCTCCAATAAAGAACAAATTCTCAGCATTCTGCAAAATCCAAATACGGAAGAACGGAAGAATGAACTAAAAAAGATGCACAACTACCGAGTGCTGTTGCAAACGATTTATCCCTCGCTTCGTTCAAGTCGCTATGCTGTGGAGTATGAAATCCGAAATTTCACCCCTCAAGAAGCGCGCGAACGGATAAATACAGCTCCTCAAACATTGAATCCGGAGGAAATGTATGCTGTGGCTTTGCTATATCCTATTGACAGTGAGGAATTTCGAAAAGCTCTTCAAACTCTCTATACATTCCATCCGGAAAGTGATTTAGCCCTACACCTCAGGGGAAAGGAAGCCTTTGAAGCTAAGGAGTATGACAGAGCCATTCAGCTATTGACAAAGATCAAAGAAAAGTCAGGCAGTGTTCTCAACCTACTTGCTGTCGTGTATGCCAACAATGGAGATACAGCGCAAGCAAAACTTTTATTCCAACAAGCCGTGGTGCAGCAAGACCATCATGCAGTTGAAAACAGCAACAAACTAAACGACTACTTAAGCCAACAACAAAGTAAGAAATAACAACTATGAAGATCAAAAATATATATGCCCTTTTAGCATCCACCCTTCTTTTTGCCTTGATCGCAGCTGGATGCTATAAGGAGGACGTAAACATTCTCTACAGCCGACAATACGTAATGGCAGAGAGTATCAAGGAAATAAACAAAAAGATCGAGAAAATCAATGGAGATATTATCAATCTTACCCAGCTCATTGAGATAATCGAAAAAAGAAAAAGCGTAGCTTCTGTCACCTATAACTTGTTGGGGACGGACACTATTGGTGCTACTTTATTTGTGGGAGACACCGAAGTGTACATCCCATTTGCGCATGGAGAAAAAGCCTCTGACGGAAAGGATGGGGCTAATGGGAAGGATGGAATTACCCCTACCATAGAGATCGATAAAACAACGGGTAACTGGGTTATCAATGGTATAAATACAGGCGTTTCTGCAACGGGGAACAATGGAAAAACGCCCATCATCGGAGCCAAACAAGATCCCAACAATCCAGCCGATGAAAACTTTTATTGGACGGTTTCCTATGGAACTGATGACACACCCGTATTTATACTTAACCCCGATGGGTCCAAAATCAGAGCTAATGCCAAAGATGGCAGCCAAGGGGAGAAAGGAGACAAAGGAGAAAAGGGTGATAAAGGTGATAAGGGAGATGCCGGACTAAACAGCCCCATTAAAAACATTGTCGTAAATAGCGATGGTACAATCACCATCTACACAGATTTACCTATCGGCAATGTAACCATTCCTATTTCTACCAAGAACCTATTCATCATTAAACCCGAAGAAGCCACGATCAACAACGCACCTGCAACGGATCGTTTTGACATGCCTTCTCGATCTCTTTCATTCAGCAATATCAATGAAACCATTGAATTTCCCTTTGAAAAGTCGGATAATCTTCTTGATGTGAATGCTTCCATGCCTCGCGGATGGACATATACCATCGATCAAACGACAAAAAAGATAACTGTTACATCTCCGAAAAACGGATGGAATAACGAAACACCTCATGACGTGGAAGCAATCTTTTTCGCAAGAGATGCGGATGGTAAAACATACACTCGTAACCTGAAGCTAAAACTCACCACGATGATCTTCTTTAATTATTTCGTAAACGATGTTTTGGAGACGCCCATCTATAAACCCTCCACTTCCTACAATACAATTAGCTTTGCAACCAACAGCCGTACGGTACATGTTACTCGTTGGCACCACTTGTCCAATAATGGTGCTTGGGGAACCTCTAACGATGCCCCACTCTACTACGAAAGTGGGGTTGTAAATGATGCGAGTGTTATGGAAGCCCGTTTTCGTCAAGACGTTTATCGCTCTTTCGCAAAACCACAAACAATGGATGAACAAACTTATTCCATTGTGGATATGATTTACGACCCCGAGTACATTACTCGGGGTACCATCGGAGATGCAAACGAGCCGAGTAACAATGTGCTTGTAAACAACAAAAAGACAGAGTCGGCAAACGTCATCCATATGGATCCTGTTCCTTGGGATACTTATCTCTCTTACAACCCTATTACCTTAGGAATAAACTCGGATAAATTCACGCTCCGTTTGAAGAGAGTAACGCAAAGAGTCAGCCTTGAGATGGTCGAGCCTAAAAAGTTTTTGAAATTGGCTGACACAGAAGAATTCGATATAACCAAATTGACTTTGAAGATCCCAACCGCAATGGTCATGAGAGAGGGTGGCGAGTACGCCTGGACAAAGCGAACCATCACACGTGTTACCTCTTCCATGACCGACCATAAGGGTGCACACTATATGGAATACGATGCGGCATCCAAAAAACTCACGGCTTCTTTCGCCACCTTTTTAACAGGTAGTATGAACAACTACTGCCTACTGTTTGAATATACCAAACAAGATGGAACAGTCATAAGACAGCGATTGGGACGCCAAGGAACACATGCATTCGCCAACACAATGGGAGGCTCTATCCTTATTTTCAAATACAACGTTTACAATAGCAGTGTTAATGCCTATCATACTTTTGGGTTATTTACTCCCGGACAAGGGACACGTACAGGAGGGTTGAGTGAGTCCGATTCCAGCAGTGATGTTACAGCCGGCATCCGCCCCGCACATCCTAACGAAATATGGTAATAATCCAAGTAGTATCAACTATAAGCCGTGAGAGTATTCTCTCGCGGCTTTTTTATCTTTCTTCCCGGCAAAACATTTTTCTGCCGATTACCCAACCGCCTTCCGTAGCGGCATTTCTCCCTCGTCACTCTGCCGATAAGCATTGTTGTCTTGTGCAATTCCAAGAGCATAGTCAATATATCGGCACTTCGGTTACCTTTGTAACGAATAAAAGAATGGAGCAATCTTATAAATCTATTTAATTGAGATCCGCTATATGGCAATGAATTGGGCAACCCTCTTGTCTGATGTACGTTTGGGCAAAGAGGAGATGTATGAAAATAAAACAGCGATTTCGTCGGGGGTGGGACGGAGTTCCGATTTTGAACGCGACTATGACCGATTGATCTTTTCTCCTCCCTTTCGTCGGTTACAAAACAAAGCACAGGTTTTCCCTCTACCCGGCAATGTGTTTGTTCATAATAGGCTGACGCACAGCTTGGAGGTTAGCTGCGTGGGGCGTTCTTTGGGCAATAGTATTACACGTGGGTTACAAGAACGGTATGGGCAAAATCTCTTCGATCCTTTGGCAATAGCCTCTATCGTTTCTTCAGCTTGCTTGGCACACGATATGGGTAATCCGCCCTTTGGGCATAGCGGAGAGCGAGCTATATCGAGCTACTTTGCAGACGGACCCGGGAAGCAATGGGAGCTATCCGTGCGTCGGGAGGGAGGACGATGGGAAGATTTCCTCCATTTTGAGGGTAATGCCAATACATTTCGTCTATTGACACACCAATTTGAGGGGCGTCGTCAAGGAGGATTTGCTTTGACCTACACCACGTTGGCTTCGGTCGTGAAGTATCCTTACTCTTCCGTATCGGGAGAGAAAAAAGGAAAGTTCGGCTTCTTTGCGACTGAACAAGCTACTTTTTCCAAAATTGCCGAGCATTTGGGGCTGATATGTTTCGATGACAAGTTGGTGCGCTATGCTCGTCATCCACTCGTTTTCTTGGTAGAAGCTGCCGACGATATTTGCTATCAAATTATGGATTTGGAGGATGCCTGCAAACTCCGTCTTCTCAACTATCAAGAGGTGATACAGCTTATGCTGAATTTCTTTTCCGAAGAAGAGCAGTCGCACATTTTAGAGATTGCAGAGAGCATTGATGATAAAAATGAACGAATTGCCTACGTGCGTTCCAAAGTTATCAACCTCATGGTGGAGGAATGTTCCGCAGCTTTTCTACAAAACGAAGGGCAGATTTTGGAGGGAAAATTCAGTAACCCTCTCATTGAGGCAACCTCAGATCGTTGTGCCACTGCCTATAAAAAAGCAAGTCAGGTGGCACGAGAGCACATTTATGTAACGCAAGATGTGGTTGATGTGGAGCTGGCAGGGCACCGCATTTTCGAGGAGATTATAGACAGAATGATGTATGCTTTGCTCAACCCCGGCAATTCCTACTCCAAAACATTCCTCAAAAGGGTGAGTAGTCAATATAAAACCAATGCAGAAACCTTGTATGGGAAAATACAATGTACGTTGGATTTCCTCTCAGGTATGACGGATTTATATGCGCTGGATCTCTACCGCAAATTGACGGGGATGAACCTTCCCGCTGTATAAATTCATTGAAAAAAGGGGGTATGTTATACCCTTGGAAAAAAGTTTTACCGAAAGAAAAATTGCACCTTTTGAGGACGTTTCCAATCTGACTTCTTCATCTCAATAGCTGCAATAATCCAATTCTTGGGCTGTTGTTGCATCGGGAGCAGGGGCTCTTTGTTTTGGATGATATTCCTACTCCAAAGAAGCATCTGTTCGTGGTTGTAGTGTGCAATTTTCTTACCCGAAACGGAGTACCAATGGGCTTGTACACCAAACCCTTTTTCTCGTTCATTGTGCAGAATAAACAGAGCCACATCTTTAGGCGTCTTAAAGGCTTCCATTTCCTTACCCTCTTCGTGTTCCAATTTTTGGGCATGGTTATTGTCACGACCGGGAGAACCGAAAAACTCATCGCCACGTACTCGTCGCCAATTATCGGGGTCGGATGCCGATTGTTCAAAGGAGCGACGTGCCCACGCCATTCCCTGGACAGCTTCTTTACTTTCACGCCCCTCGAGGTGATAAAGTACCTCTTCAACGCTGAGCGTGTCTTTCAATCGAATTAAAGCAATCTGTCCTCTCATATTGGGAAGATTGGGGAAGCGTTCCATCTCTACCAAGCTGTCGATGGGCGTTTGGAATTGTTCTACCAGACTTTTGCTCCAGGGGGTTACGGCTTTGTATTGCCCGGGAGCGATTAGCGTGTTGCGTCCCCTTATCGGATATATCTTGCCCAGTCTTCCTTCCGTACGCAGTGCCAATCCATAGTGCTGCAGATCAATCGAAGTTGTGGTGGGGTTGAACAACTCCACATATTCGCTACCGCCCCAAATCGGATGGTACATAACTTCGCTTAGCTGCACATTTCCCTCACAATCATCTTTCTTGAGCGAATCGACAACAGGCATCTCCTTTTCCAAAGAGAAGATAAACTCTTCATCGGGACAAGGGATGCCTTTTTCTGTATATAGGTTTTCGAGCGTGAGGCGATAGCGTCCTTCTGAAAGCGGTTGCTCAAAATAGAGATGTAATAGTTGCTTTTCCAAAACCGGCTGAATGCTCCCCCTCGGAGGGTCTAATCGTACAGACAGTTTATGTGTATCAATGGCTGTTTTGCAGTGTAGCGTCAATCGTTCGGGCGAATAGCTTATGTCGTGAAATAAACTCTCTTGAGGTTCGGGTTCAGAGTCGCCAATCGGCACTGTTGTATTTGCTTTTTCCCAACGGATCAAACGCCATCCTTTAGCTTTATTCTTGGTGTAGCGACAATACATACCCCATTTGCTTGGTCCGCTAATCGGAGCCGGCATGGACTCCTCACCCATGGAGCCTGCTTTTCTCATCTCTTTTCTGAGAGAGTTATGGGTATTGAGCCACAGAGTGCACCCCTCTTGTTGAGTCCATGAAAGCTGCCAACTCAAACGATGAGGGGGACTGTCGAAAGCATATAGTGGGAGATCTGCGATCAAAAGTTCCTTTTCAGATAGTATCGGTGTGCCGTCATGCCGCCACGTAAGCAGTACGCTAACCAATTGCACGACCTTATATTCGCCAACCCAAAGAGCCACGAAGCGTTGTTGCTTTCCCTGATCGGTATCCTCCTGTATGCTGCAAGGATATAAAAAAAGACAGAAATAGTTCTGATTGGTCGGTGTGAAATCGAAAGTTACTTCCCCTCGCAAATTAGTTTCTGTTCCCAAAATTTGCGGGTAAAATAGCCATGCTTCATTACCTCGTGTGAGAGGAGAAGAGTCGGATAAATGCAACTCATCCGTTTGTAGGAGGAATTTATCTTTCGTTCCACTCCATTCAGGAGCAGAGAGAGGAGTCGTTTGCCAAGAATTGATTTCCTGCGCTAATAGTTGCGTAAAGCCATTCAAGAGGGGGAGCAGTAGAACAAAAAACGAAAATGATAGGCGACACACAGAGGATAACGGGGAAAGAATGCTTCGCAGAGGGGCAAACATAAAAATATCAATTCACTTAAAGTAAGTACCTTTGTTTCAGAAATCCTTTTTCGAGGACGAAGTTAAATATTTAGAATAAAAGAATAAAGAGGATATGAAGATAGCTATTGTCGGCGCATCGGGTGCCGTGGGAGGAGAGTTTATTCGCCTGATGGAAGAGCGTTCGTTCCCCGCTGATGAAATACGTCTGTTCGGCTCCTCACGCAGTGCAGGACGTACATACACCATACAAGGACGCCCCTGTGTGGTAGAAGAACTTTGTGATAACGATGCTTTTAAGGATATAGACATTGCTTTTGTTTCGGCAGGAGGAGATACCTCTCGACAATATGCTTCCACGATAACACGCTATGGCGCATTGATGATAGACAATTCGTCTGCCTTTCGTATGGAGCAAGATGTACCCTTGGTGGTACCCGAGGTCAATCCTGAAGATGCTTTGCACACTCCTCGAGGCATTATAGCCAACCCCAATTGCTCTACTATACAGATGGTGGTAGCCCTTCATGCCTTGAACAAGATCTCACCTCTTAAGGAAGTGCATGTGGCAACTTACCAGGCTGCCAGCGGTGCAGGCAATTTAGCCATGGATGAGTTGAGAGAACAGGTGCGTGCAGCTGCCCAAGGAGCTCCTTTGGAAGTGCAAAAGTTTGCACACCAATTGCTGTACAACGTAATTCCCCACATTGACAAGTTCGATCAGGATGACTATACAAAAGAGGAACTCAAAATGTATCACGAAACCAAAAAGATCATGCACAGTGATATAGCCGTGAGTGCCACCTGCGTCCGCGTACCGGTACTGCGGGCACACAGCGAGGCTATTTGGGTGCGTGGTGAACGCCCTATCTCCGTAGAGGAAGCTCGTAAGGCTTTTGAAGCACAAGAGGGAATAGTGGTGATAGACAATCCTCAACTGTTGGAATATCCAATGCCGCTTTTTGTGGCAGACAAAGACCCTGTCTATGTAGGGCGTATCCGTAGAGATATAGCCCATGAGGGGGGGATCTCTTTTTGGTGTGTGGCAGATCAAATCCGCAAAGGCGCTGCTCTCAATGCCGTTCAAATAGCCGAGTGGCTCATTGCGCACAAGGGTATAGTGGCAAAGTAAACAGAGAAAAAAGATGACGAAAAAGGCGGAAAACAATTATCTGACAAATGAAGTTTTGGAATTTGCCACTGTGGCAGTTCCATTCTGTGCTTTGCTGCATGAGGCGGAAAAAACACCAAGAGCCGATTTTTTGGATCGATTGCTCAAGATATTACCCCTTCTTTATCTCAAATCATCTCTCCTACCATCGGAGGGATATTCAGAGGATGCCGACGAACTCTTTGCCCTATTACCCGACAGCGTGAGCGAAGAGGAGTATGCTTATATTCAGCGTAATATAGAAGATTTGTTGGAAGAAGATGATCTCTTCTTGGAAACTCTTTCCGAAGAGATGCAATACAGCGATATACCTCTGACGGCTCGCATTTCGGAATGTTTGGCGGATGTTTATCAGCCCGTGGGCAATTTGGTGGGCATTCTCAGGGATGAAAATTTCGTGGCATTGCCTGCTGCACTTGCCTTTGCTCAAACTCAATTTCAAGAGTATTGGGGCGATCGACTTTTAGCATCGTTGAGGGCTTTACACAAGGTGCGTTATAAGGTGGGAGAAGAAAACCTCCAAAAGGACTATTCCGCCTTTTCCGAAGAGGATTTTGAAGCCCATATTGACAAAATGTTTGACGAAGAATGAACCTGCGTGCCACCATATCGAAAGAGGAAGTCAATGCTTTGGAACGGATTGCCTCTTTCCCGGGAAAAATCCATCTCATAGAGCATGCGGAGGATGCCGATAGGGCTTTGGCACTATTGGTTAAAGAGAAAATTGTGGGCTTTGATACGGAGAGTAAGCCCGTTTTTCGGCGAGACGAGCAGGCAGAAGTCTCTTTGATACAAATTGCCACAATGACAGATGTCTATCTTTTTCGCATTAACAAGATAGGTTTCCCTCCCGCACTGTGCGATTTTATAGCCCATCCCTCCATCTATAAAATAGGGCTTAGTCTGCATGATGATTACAAGGTAATGCGCCGAAAAATGATGGTAGAGCCTCAAGGGTTTGTCGAACTCCAACGGCTTTGCCCCGGTTATGGAATAAAAGACTCCGGCTTACAGCGCATTTATGCAATCCTTTTTAATGAGCGGATTAGCAAATCGCAACGAGTAACGAATTGGGAAGCAAAAGAACTAACACCCAAACAACTCGATTATGCTGCGCTGGACGCTTATGCCTGCTTGCGTATCTACAACTTTTTAATGTCATTGCCCGCTCCTCATCCCGCACATTTTGCACTTATCCAATAGGAATGCTGCTCGCGTCTCACAAAGAAAGACTTCGTTTTGGGGAAGCAACGAAAGTAAGCTCTCTGCCCGAAATAATGAAGTCGGGGAGGCGATTTGCTTGGATTTTCTGCTATGGCAGTACCGATGTTACTGACTTCAATAGTAGCTTTTTATTGTTAGAGGTTGCAATTAAATCGAGCAAAAACTTCATCAAAGTTTTGCCTTCTAACGGCTTTTCGGTTTCTTTCTCAAAGAAATTTCTTTCTATCTGATACATAGCTAATTGCTTGTTAAGAGAGAGGATGAAAGCGAAAAGGAAAAGAGTGGATGGAAGGCGACTCAAATTTTGAATGCATACAAAATTGATTTTGTATGCATTCATTTTCTCATTTGTATGCGATCAAATTACAGTTTGTATGCATTCAAATTGTATCTGTTTTGCCGGGTTCTATATTTTTCTGTGCAACAATGTAGATATGGATTTGCTTTCTTGGGCTGTTTCTCTTGTGCTCCTCCCTCTGCTCAAGAGTCGTATGGAGATTGCCTTGTGGGAATAAAGAGTAGATGGCTTTCTTGATTACTGTCTCTGCCTATTTGAGTCGAAGATGCTGTTTGGGATGCTGTCGCTGCCTACTTTTCAGAGAAGCAATAGCAACAAATTTGCCGATACCTCTTGCAGATTTGAAAACTTGTTGTACCTTTGTCGTCGCAAAGAACAAAAGACTCATTTTTTTGAGGTTTTGGTTTTTGTTTCGATAGTGGCCCTTTCGTCTATCGGTTAGGACGCAAGGTTTTCATCCTTGAAAGAGGGGTTCGATTCCCCTAGGGGCTACTACAAAATATGGATAGAAAGAGTTTAGAAAACAAACAACAGACATAAAATACAGAGATGGCAAATCATAAATCATCAATAAAGAGAATACGCCAAGCCAGTGTACGTCGTTTGCATAACCGCTACTATGGTCGTACTACACGTAACCAAATTAAGCGTTTTCGTATGTTGACCGATAAGGAAGAGGCTAAGGCTATGCTCCCTAAGGTGTCTTCTATGATTGACAAATTGGCTCGCGAACGCATTATTCACAAGAATAAAGCTGCCAACTTGAAGAGCAAATTGGCTCGTCAGCTCAACCGAATGCTTGCGGCGTAAAGCAAGAGTGTAGGAGGTTCAGTTCTCACAAAGAGAGCGGGGTTTGCTAAGCGTAGCAGCTTTTACTCCAAGATTAAAGTTAGGAACTTCTGCTACTCCCCTTAGTGTGGAGTGGTATTCGAGGGCACTTTTTAGTCCTATGGCCCTTTCGTCTATCGGTTAGGACGCAAGGTTTTCATCCTTGAAAGAGGGGTTCGATTCCCCTAGGGGCTACATAAGAAAATGTTCTCATAATGGATTTTGTTTGTAAGGAGAAGCGTTGGAAATCGTTTCTCCTTATTTTTTTGTCGAAGGAGGATTGAGGCGAAAAGTCCTTACAAGAAGTTGTTTTGAGGTTCTATTCCACGCAAGGATATCTTCAAAAATAGAAGTTTTGAGTGTTTAATTGAGAGATTGGGCTACTATCGATTTGAACCATATTGATAACCTTCGGGTTAAGCGCTTGCCCAAAAAGGGAAATAGAGTGGGGAGGGGATTGCCCTCTGCCCTGCTTGAAATAGGGAAGAAGAATGCTCGTAGCGATGATACGATATGCCCGAGGGCATTCTTCTTATTATTAAGGAATAAAGAAGAATGGCAGAGCTTTTCTCTGCATAACACACTGTATAAAATCCATTGAATTAAATGACATTTGAAGAATTAAATATATCCGAACCCATTGTACGTGCCGTACATGATTTGGGTTTTGTAGAGCCCATGCCGGTGCAAGCGGAGGTGATACCCTACCTTTTGGGGGAGAACCTTGATTTG
Source organism: Porphyromonas sp. (assembly GCA_041848345.1). Classification (GTDB taxonomy): domain Bacteria; phylum Bacteroidota; class Bacteroidia; order Bacteroidales; family Porphyromonadaceae; genus Porphyromonas. The sequence goes on along the minus strand of JBGZIN010000050.1, from coordinate 4,120 downwards.
GTTGCTTTGGCACAAACAGGAACGGGCAAGACTGCCGCCTACGGACTTCCTCTCTTGGATCGATTAACCTTGAGCGGCAATCAACCCACAGCCTTGGTACTATCGCCCACTCGAGAACTTTGTTTGCAGATTGCCGATGACTTGGCTGCTTTTGCGAAGTACTTGCCCGATGTGCATATTCTACCCGTTTACGGCGGAGTTTCGATAGATATGCAGATCAAAGCCTTGCGTCGAGGTGTGCATATCGTAGTTGCTACTCCGGGGCGTTTGTTAGACTTATTGCGCAGAGAAGCACTCTCTTTGCAGTATATCGAAAGCGTTGTGTTGGATGAAGCGGATGAGATGCTCAATATGGGTTTTAGCGAAGATCTGAAAGAAATACTCTCTCAAATACCCGATCGGCGTCGTTTACTCCTCTTTTCAGCCACAATGTCTCCCGAGATGACTACCATTGCACGAGGTTATCTGAAGGCTCCAAAGGAGATTGTCATTGGGCGAAAAAATGAGGCGAATAACAATATATCTCACCTTTGTTGCTTGGTCCCCGCACGTCAAAAGTATTTGGCGTTAAAGCGGATAGTAGATTATTATCCGGCTATTTATGGGATTGTTTTTTGTCGTACGCGCATGGAAACCAAAGAGGTGGCGGAGCAGTTGATCAAAGACGGCTACAATGCCGATGCTCTCCATGGTGATTTGAGCCAAGAACAGCGCGATCGGGTAATGCAACGTTTTCGGATCGGTAACTTGCAACTGCTGGTGGCAACCGATGTGGCTGCGAGAGGTTTGGATGTGGATAACCTTACACACGTTATTCACTACGGTCTTCCCGATGATGTGGAGAACTATACGCACCGAAGCGGACGCACAGCTCGAGCCGGGAAGAAGGGAATATCCATCGCCCTCTGTCACTTGAGAGAGAAAGGTCGCTTGCGCTCCATTGAAAAACTAATCGGAGCGAAGGTGGAAAACGTAGTAATTCCTTCCGGACGGGATATTTGTGCCAAGCAACTTTTTCATTTGGCGGATCGCTTGGAGCGAGTGGACACCGAAGAGCTGAAGTCCGACATAGAAGCGATACTTCCCGAAGTGTGTCGTAAGCTGGATTGGATACCTAAAGAGGATTTGATCCGCAGGTTGATGACGTTGGAGTTTGAACGCTTTTTTGAGTACTATCGTTCGGCAGAAGAGATTGAGCAAGCAGCCCCCGAAAAGGAGGTGAAAAAAGAGCGAAAACGTTCTCGATCTCTTGTGGAGACAGAGGAGGGGATGACACGTTTGTTCATCAACTTTGGGAAGGCAGATCGCCTATTCCCCAACAAATTGATCGAATTGGTCAATCGTTGCGTGCCGGGTAGGGTGGCGATTGGAAAGATTGATCTAATGCAGAAGTTCTCTTTCTTCGATGTGGATTCGGACGAAGCCGGACGTGTTATCGAAGAGCTGTCTCAATATGAGGTAGAGGGACGAAAGATAATTGTGGACTACGCCGAAGAGATGACAAATGGCGATAAGTTTGTACAGAAGAAGCGAGGTAAAAACTCTTCTTCGGAGCAGAAGAATACCAAAAAAGAGAGAAGTTTTGCCTCCGACTCCAAACGAAAGAAAGAGCGCGGGCGAGCAGAGCATCCTGCACCACGCAAAGGAAGAACGCGCGGAAGAAGATAAAGTCAAAAATAACGGAGGGGTGAATGCCGATGAAGCGTTCACCCCTTTTTATACTTTGGAATAGGAAGTCCGTTATAAGCTCATTTTGAAGCAGCTTCCTACGCCTCAAAATGTGAGTTTTTCTTACTGATTGATGAGCACGACTTGGCTCTTACCGTTCACTGTAACGATGTATTTTCCGCTACTCAATCCGCTTGTTTCGAGTACAGCCTTGCCCTCTTCGTTGGTAGTGGTGGAGAGCAATCGAACCCCGTTCATGGTGAAAAGTTTTACTTCTTCTTGAGGAATACTCTCGATGAATAGCACTTTCGATGTGGGATTGGGGTATATAGATACTTCCACTGAGGCTACCTCTGCGAGAGATTTTACCTCTTGAAATGCAGCGTCGATAAGCATGTTTTGGGTTACCGCTACTTTCTTTGCCGGTAAAATATCGGTTTTTTCTCCTGTTGGAGTGCCGGCTTCGTCAATAGGCATCCAAGTCAAAGAGGTAAGTTCATAGCCTTCTTTGGGGGTTATCAAGAGCTCCACTTCGGAGGAAGCAGGTATTTCGGTTATATCAATCGAACGATCTTGGAGCTCAACAGTTCCGTTCTCTATGCTATTGGCAATAAGTAAGATATGAGTGTTTTCTTTGGGGGCAACACCAAGGTAAGGCTTGGGCAGATCACCATCAATTCGTCTGGGACTCCATTTCTTGGCTTTTAAGAAAGCAATTTGTCGTGTGTTGGCAACGTTGCCGTCCTCCTTATCCATAGTAATGAGAATGATATTTTTTTCCGTATTTAGTGTAGGAAGCGACTGGATGAAACGGGTCATACCGGCACCCTTGAGTTTGTTTCCCTCGCATTCGAGGTCTACAACCTTGGGGTTTTTCGACAGATCTAACTCTTCCAATAAATTAAACGATACGAAAAGCGACTCCAAAAGAGGGTTCTTTGATAGATCCAACGTCTTAATTTGATTGTCTGCAACGCTCAGGGTTATCAATTGGGGTAGCATACTTACATTTATGGACTCCATCCCATTTTTGGCACACCAAAGCTCTTTGAGGTTGGGCGTCAGAGAAAAATCCATTTGGGCAATGTTGTTTTCCCAATAGGATAATTGCTCCAAAAGAGGCGTATGTTTCAGATCTAAAGCCGTGAGTTTATTGGTGTAACAATAGAGCGCTTGCAACCCGGATAATCCCTCGAGAGGAAGTTCGGTTAGTTCATTGATGTGGCATTGTAGCGTTTTGAGTTTGGGCGTGTTTTTCAGAGTGAGCGTTTTCATTTTGTTTGAGTTGCAGATGAGGTTGCTCAACTCTGTACAATCGCTTAGATCCAAAGAGGCTATTTGATTGGTGTGGCAGGTCAGAGAACGGAGGTTCTTGCGCCCTTTTACGTCCAACTGAGAGATTTTATTGTTGTTACAAGCAATAGCCTCCAAAGCATCTCCCGAGGGAAGGTTGAGTTCTGTTAGTTTATTGTAGTAGCAGAAAAGCCCCTTCAGCTGTGTCAAGCTACTTACATCAAGCGTAGTGAGTTGGTTATTGCCCACATTGAGCATCAAAAGATTGTTGGGAGAGGGCAATACCAATTCTGATATTTTATTTCGGTAGGCAAATAGAGAGTCGATCTTGGGACATTCCGATAGATCGAGGCGTGTGAACTGATTGTCCTCTATAACCAACTTATTAAGGTTCGCCAAACCTTTGAGTTCGATCCCGGAGAGTGAGTTCTTTTTGCATTCCACGGCACGCAGATCTCCGGAGATGATCATACTCTTGTCGGTGAGTGTGTAGATCACAGGTTCTCCGTTTATGAAAGTACCTGTTGCCCCTTGAATACTGACCTCACCTTCTGCCAAAATGGTGAGAGTTACTTTTCTTACATAACCCAAATTGTCTGTAAGGGTCAAGGTACCTTGTGCTTGCAGTGAGGGAGTTGCAAAGAATGCGAGCATAATGATCCCTAATAGGGGATAAAAAAATGAAGGTAGTTTTTTCATTGACATCATGAATATCGAATAGTGTTTATTATTAGTGTTTACGTAAATATGCCTGCGAAATTAGAGAAACATTCTGAATACAAGACTGCATAGGTAGGAGCTTTCCTCTATCTCAAGGCTTCGTCTTTATGGAAAAGGTATTGGATTTACTTATTTGTCTGTAGAAATAACTGGACGAGCAGTGTCACAGACTATTTCTAATGTGAGGTTTTGTAAAAGTAAAGCGGTTGCTGTCCCAATGGGTGCAACCGCTTTTATAATTAGGGATAGGTGGATAGCTTTTATGTAAAAGGGAAGCTATCCATTTTGAGAGTTCATCTTATCGTAGTACGACTACTTGCGCTTTTCCATTGATTACTACCAAGTAGTTACCACGTGCCCATGCAGCGACATTGAAACGAGCAGCGCCTGTTTCATCGGCATTGGCTTCGGCGACAAAGCGTCCGTCCATCATGGCAAT
>JBGZIN010000049.1:0-16342 GCA_041848345.1 Porphyromonas sp. | reverse complement strand
GAAGCCTTTGTCTCCTTTCTTCAATGTTTGCTCCACCTTGAAAGCGTCCACGAAGTCTACGCTCACACGGTTGGTCAAACCAATAAAGAGGGTATGACACCAAGTCCCGTTTTTGAATGTCAAAGAGAACTCATGCTCCTTACCATCGGCAGGTACAACAACAGTTTTAACATCTTCTATTTTTTTGGGTGGAGCCTCATCTCCATAGCCATATACAGTCAGATTTGCAGCAGTAGAACCGGAAGCTACTTTGGCTTTGAACTTCAGTGTAAACTCTCCATTGTTATTTTGCAAATCATAGATGGGAGAAATGATACGAGCGAAATGAACGATCATTTCATCCACAATATTACTTGGCAACGCAGCTGCATCCACGCGAATAGCCCCCGGCAGTGCTTTCAAACCGGATCCCCACCAAGCATCTTGTGATACATAACCGTCCAACCAAGCCATACTCCCCAGTGTTTCTCCTATTGAAGTTTCCTTGTCGGCACCCTTGATTACTGCATTACCCACGGGATAAACGCCATCTTCCTTAGCTTCAAACTCGTGGGTTACATGCAAACGGTAAGACAAAATCTTAACATCCTTTTCCGACTTGGGTACGTTGCGCCAAGAAGCAACAAAGCCGCTTTCGGTTACGTTTTTAGGTTTGAAAACAGTCGGTTTTGCCAAAGAGTACTCCAACCGAGTGTCTGCAGGAATGGTACTCTCCCCTTGCCCTTGCGCAGAGGCAACGTGAGCACTCCCCAAGAGGGCGAAAAGGGCCATACCTGCCTTCCCAACCCAACCGGACAATAGTTTTTTTCCAATCATAATAATTGTGTGTAGTTAAGTTAAACAAATTCTTTCCGAATAATCACTTGTGGTTCATAAAGTATTGGTATCAGTATGTTCCTCGGCAAAGGTAATAATTATTGCCAATAAACAAAATACCCTTTTCCCGTGGGAGTGAAAGGCAATACTGCACCACAAAAGAAACGGAGTAAAATGGCTACTTTCAAGATAACATCGAGCAAAAAAGCAAGACGCTTTCGGGCGATAAGTTTGTATGCATACAAACTCAAAATTGAATGCATACAAATTCGATTTTATATGCATACAAATTGTCGATTGTATGCATTCAAATTTTTCGTGCCTTCGGAGCTGTGTGAAAATGACGAACGATGCAAATCAGAAGTATAATAGCTAACTTTGTGGCAGGAATAGCACCCAACAAGTCTATTCCACAGATATACATTTATTTATATCCTCAGTTGAAGATGTCCTTACAACAACAATTGGCAAGAGCGTTTAGCCGCACTATCGAAGAGCTTTACGGAGCAGACGCCTCCGCACAACTACAAATACAAAAAACACGCCCCGAGTTTGAGGGGCATGTTACCTTGGTGGTCTTCCCGCTACTGAAAGCATCTCGCAAAAAGCCCGAAGAGACTGCCGAAGAGATCGCAGCAGCACTCCGCAAATCGTACGATTGGGTTGTCGGACACAATGTTGTAAAAGGATTTCTCAACCTATCTCTGTCCTCCTCTTTTTGGTTAAAAGGGCTGCAGGAAATGAGTTCAACCCCCAACTACGGGCATAAGGAAGTGAGCGAAAATGCTCCTTTGGTAATGATCGAATACTCTTCGCCCAACACCAACAAACCACTGCACTTGGGGCACATTCGCAACAACTTGCTCGGTTACAGCCTTTCACGCATATTGGATGCCAACGGGTTGCGTGTGGTGAAAACCAATATCGTAAACGATAGAGGCATACACATCTGTAAATCCATGTTGGCATGGATGAAATGGGGTAATAATGCAACGCCTTCATCCACAGGCAAAAAGGGCGACCATTTGGTAGGCGACTTTTATGTGGAGTTTGACAAACATTATAAAGAGGAACTCAATGCACTGATGGCGCAGGGGCTGAGCAAAGAAGAAGCAGAAAACGCCTCACCTCTGATGCAAGAAGCCCGAGAGATGCTCCGCAAATGGGAGAATGGAGACGAAGAAATTCTCACCCTTTGGCGCACCATGAACCAATGGGTGTACGATGGGTTTGACACTACATACCGCAGATTGGGCGTGGACTTTGACAAGATCTACTACGAAAGCGATACTTATCTGCAAGGGAAAGAAGAAGTGCTGCGCGGCTTATCGGAAGGACTTTTCGTCCGCCACGAAGATGGCAGCGTGTGGGCAGACTTGACGCAAGAGGGGCTGGATGAGAAGATTTTGCTCCGCTCAGACGGGACGTCCGTTTACATGACCCAAGACATAGGTACCGCCCAACTGCGCTACAAAGACTACCCCATCGATCGCATGGTATATGTGGTGGGGAATGAGCAGGAATACCACTTCAAAGTGCTTTCGCTCCTATTGGATCGCTTGGGTTTTGCATTCGGTAAAAGTTTGGTGCACTTCAGTTATGGCATGGTGGAGCTGCCCAACGGTCGCATGAAAAGCCGTGAAGGTACGGTGGTAGATGCCGATGATTTGATGGACGAAATGATTGACTCCGCAGAGAAAATAGCTCGAGAAGCAGGACGTGCTGCCGACTTTTCGGACGAAGCTCGCCGAGAAGTGGCACGCAGAGTGGGATTGGGTTCGCTCAAATACTTCATCCTGAAAGTTGATCCTCGTAAGAATATGACGTTCAACCCCGAGGAGTCCATCGACTTTAATGGCAACACCGCCTCTTTCATTCAATATACCTATGCACGCATTCGCTCCCTATTGGAAAAAGCAATGCAAAACGGAGATACTTTTTCTGCAGATTGTGCTCCGAATGCACCCATATCGGGCAGAGAAATCGAACTTATCCAACAGCTTGCAGACTACCCGACCGTAGTGGAAGAAGCAGGGCGCATGTACAGTCCGGCACTCATAGCCAACTATACCTACGATTTGGTTAAAGCATACAACTCGTTCTACCACGACTGCCCCATTATGAAAGAAAACAGTGTGGAGCTACGCACCGTGCGCTTGCTCCTGAGCCGTACGGTGGCAGATACCATTTGTCGTGCCATGGCACTGCTGGGCATCGAAATGCCGGAACGAATGTAACCTCTTTCGATTGTTTTCCTCAAAGTTGTTATGCACTATCCCCTACCGCCACACATCCTCAACCTCTCTCCCGACACGCGCATTGCCCTACTCGCATCGGGGGGAGTGGATAGCTCTGTGGCAACTCATCTTCTGCTCAAAGCAGGCTTTAGACCCGACCTTTACTACATTCGTATCGGTATGGAGGATGAAGAAGGCTACATTGACTGTCCCGCAGAGGAGGATATGGAGATGGTTACACTCTTGGCGCGGAAGTATGGACTGCGCTACGAAATGATTGATTTGCACAAAGATTATTGGGAGCGTGTAGTACACTACACCATAGAAAGTGTGCGCAAAGGATACACACCCAACCCCGATATGATGTGTAATAAATTCATCAAGTTTGGTGTCTTTGAGGAGCGGATTGGGCATGAATATGACTACATTGCCACAGGACATTATGCCGCCACGGAGATTATCAATGGAAAAACATTTCTGGCAACTGCCCCCGATGCCGTGAAAGATCAGACCGATTTCTTGGCTCAAATCAACTTTAAGCAAATATCCAAATTACTCTTTCCCCTGGGACTACTGAACAAACAACAAGTGCGCGAAGTTGCCTTGGAAGCCGGCTTGGCAAATGCCCAACGCAAGGATAGTCAAGGCATCTGTTTTTTGGGTAAAATCAACTATAATGACTTCATCGAACGCTATTTGGGCAAAAAGCAAGGGCGGATCATTGAGTACGAGACCGGCAAAGTACTCGGCTCGCATCAGGGTTTTTGGTTTCATACCATAGGACAGAGAAAAGGCTTGGGACTGAGCGGAGGTCCTTGGTTTGTGGTAAAAAAGGATTGCAAACGCAACATCATTTTGGTAAGTCGTGGCTACGACCCTCTCACACAGTACGGAACAAAAATTTATCTCGACTCTTTCGACTTCATCACCGAGGACCTATTCGCCCCGGGAGCTGTGGGCAATCCTCTCTCATCGGAAGAGATAACAGCGGGGCTTCCCATCCCCATAACACTGAAAATCAGACATACACCCGAGTTTGTGAAAGCTCTCATTTTCAAAACCTCCGAGGGATACAGAATAGAAAGTGCAGAGCCGATACAAGGCATTGCACCGGGACAGTATGCCGTTGTCTACGACACACAGGAGCATATCTGCTTCGGAAGTGGTATGATTATACGAGGCGAACGTTAATCGTTCCATCAAGCACAACTTTCTCCTGCGCTTAAAACTTGCCCAACAATTTAGGTAATCATTGAAAAATAGGGATGCATACGGCTTCGTGTCTCCATCCGCTCGGTACCCATTCCCCCCTCCTTTTGTTACGTGTAAAACACCTCGTTTTTGCACACAGGTTTCGTAATTTTTCCGAAAGCCTATCCATAGAATCTCTCTGAACAACAAATCTTCTTTATTTATTTTTTTTCGTATTCATCATTTTGTTTTTTCCCGTAAATAATATAGCTTTGCCCATCGGAAAACACTTAACTCGGGGTCAGTACTGCTTAACTACCCTATTTGAAAATTGTATTTACGGAAAGAACTAAAGAAAAGATAACCTATACAAAAACCAAAACCACTAAATATTATATTCTCTCATCTTCTACACAGATGGAGATTCTGCTCTTCCATAGATTTTCAAAGAAGTACCATCATAAAATGAATAAGGCTATGAAAAAATTTTTAGTAATGAGGGCTGCCCTCGTCGTGAGCAGCCTGATGTTTTTCGCAAGCGTTCAATCGCTCCATGCTCAATCTCCCAACAAGGGAACCATCACTTTCAAGACCAATGTCTCAAAAGGCGAGACCGTAGAGCTTTTTATTTCCAAAGAACGAAGCGGGATGACCCCGATGGACGCAAACGAATTGGAAGTAAAAGGGGCGAAACTATTTCCGGCAAGCGGTGGTTTGGGACTGATGGAATGCAAAATTGAAGACCCTGACAATGTACAAATATCGGGCGACTTCGTATATTTTGAATGCACCAAACAAAAGATTAAAGAGATCGACCTTACCCAAATGCCTCAGTTGGAGGTACTCCGCGCCGAAGAAAACTCCCTCACGGCGATAGATCTCAGCAAGAGCACAGCACTACACACACTGTCTGTGGACCGCAACGGTATAGAAAGTGTAGACCTATCGGGTTGTTCCAATATCGTTGTACTCAACCTTGCCGACAACAGACTCAAAACCATTGATGTCTCTCAATGTAAAAAGATGACCAACCTATTGCTCATGAACAACCAATTTGAAACTGTGGATGTGCGCGGATGCGATGCTTTGGAATACTTGAGTCTCCCGAAAAATGCCATTAACAAATTGGAGTTTTCCGAAAAGCAAAACTACTATTTCATCTCTCTTGAAAGTAATAACTTCAGTGCTGAAGAAATGAGCAGAATAATCGCAAAATTGCAAACTCCTCGCAACGATAAGAGTGGAGCAATCATAGTGGTAGATGGCAAAGATCCTCAAGAAAAGAATGTTTGCTACAAAAAAGATGTGGATGTTGCCGTTCAGAAGAAATGGAATGTGTACGACAAAAACGGAACCGAATCGGAATACGGAATACCTTTTAAGGGTTCTGATGTAACGGGTAACGAGGATATTGTCGCAACGAATGCCGTCCATGTATATCCCAACCCTGCCAATGAAATAATTTGGATACGCAGCACGGAAGTACGCCTCCCCATACGTTTGTTTAATGCCGAAGGTAAATTGGTGGCAAGAGATTTCACTTTCTCCGATGGAAGTGCTCGCATTGAAGTGCAACACCTGCCCAAAGGGGTCTATTTCCTATCTGTGGGAGACGGCATACAAAAAGTGATATTGCAATAATTCCCCTCCTTTTAGTCTAAAAAAATAGCACCCATCCTTCATAGGGATGAGTGCTATTTCGTTTATTAAGTATGCTTGAGTTTTATTTCGTATAACGCTCTTCGATAACTGCCCAGTTAATGATAGACCAGAGGTCTTTCACGTGATCTGCACGACGGTTTTGATATGTGAGATAGTAAGAGTGCTCCCAAACGTCTATGCCCAAGATCGGATTTAAGCCCTTACGAATAGGGTTGCCTGCATTAGGTTCTTTCTCAATAGAGAGAACTCCGTTCTCATCAGAAGCCAACCAAACCCATCCGGAACCAAAGAGTGTAACACAAGCGTCCAACATTTCTTCTTTGAATTTCTCAAAAGAACCCCATTGCTTGTTGATTGCCTCAGCTATTTTGCCAATAGGTTCGCCACCGGCATTGGGAGCAAACTGCGTAAAATAGAGATCATGATTGAGGGTTTGTCCCGCATTGTTGAATATCTTGCCTTCGCTCTTGCGCACAATGTCTATCAAAGAAGCCTCTGCAAACTCTGTTCCTTCGATCAATTTATTCAGCGTATCCACATAGGTGCGGAGGTGCTTTCCGTGGTGAAATTCGATTGTTTCCTTGCTGATAACCGGAGCCAAAGCATCTGCACTATAAGGGAGTGTTACTAATTCGTGTTTCATACGTTATTCATCTAAATATTATTTCTACTTATTCTGTTATATTGTCTCTTTTTCATTAGCAAAACATCCGACTCTCCGCCTTTGTTCAATGGGAGATACAACAATTTTGTCCAAGCGTAGCAAGCCGCCTGCAAAAGAGATTTCAAAAAAGGTGTACAAAGCATGCATCAAACAATAATGTACGATTTTGAACTTCTCTCAAAAAGATGGAGTAATAATCCCACAGCGCACAATTCAACTCTGCCAATAAGAAGAGAGTCTGCGGCGCAGCAACCCTACGTGCAATAGGGTCAATACGGTCACCAAAAGGAAAGAGCAAAAAATACCACCCCATTCGAATGTAAATGTTGTCCAATCTTTCAGGTAATTCACATAAAGAAATCTGACCGACTGTACGACAGCGATGGCAAGCACCCAAGCCAAAAGATTTACCCCTATTACCAAACGATTATAGCCATAAGCCACCTCTTGTGGCGTGTAGCCAAGTAAATAAAGGATTTGTATGCGCTCCTTGTTTTTCACTATGATGAGATGCAAACTAAGCATCAAAAAAGAAAAAGCCAACAAAGTAATAAGCAATCCCACAAATAAAACAATGGATAAAGAGACCCGAAACAGGTAAACAACCTCGCTATTTGTGGACTTATCACCTGCTATTTCATAGCCTTTTTCTTCTATTTCTCGAGCTACGATGGGAGCATCCGCAGGCTCGATTTCCAAGATGAGACGGGAAGGAAGTGCTTCCTTATCGGAAGTCAATAAACGATTGCTCCATTGTAAGAAATCTTCGGGCACGATAAAAGCATTAAGCCGCTGCGTAAAACCCACCACAGAACCTTTGAGGTGCAGAATGCGTCCATTGCTTCCAATGAGCTGAAAATCTATGGAGATTTGTCTTATAATCGCTTCACTCAACTGAGGAAGCCCCTGACTTTCTGCCAAAGAGAAGTTATACAAAGCCAAAAAGTCTTTCGGGATGATGATGGGGATAGAGGGTTGCTCCGGATTAAAATTCCATTGGGCGGGATTAACATCGAGGAAAGATGTCGGGAGCGACTCGAATGAGAGTAGCGAAGCCATCCCCTCCCCTCCCAAAGAATGATCCACGCTGGCGATAACTTGATAACGAGCCACCTGAAGCGGAGCTATCTTTCTGACGCCTTTCAACATCTCAAGTTGTTCTATTTCTTTTTTAGAAAATCGCTTATAATCACCCATCCCCAAAGCCGAACCGATGGTTGAAAGGCTGCGCACCTTCTTCGTCAGTACCATATATTCCTTGTTGGAAAGATGTTCTTTAGAAGAGAAGAGGGGAGCAATGTCTTGATACAACTGCACAGCCAAAGTGATAATAAACAAGCCTATTATACTGGAAAAGACAAAGCCCAATAGTTGCAAACGACTAATTTGATAGGTGGGTAAAGAGTGCAGAGATACTCTCCTTTTCATAATTGTGCAGTATGTGTGAAAGGAAATTCCAAAGGATAACCAACCGATGTAACCAACAGCGAAGAGCCTTCCGAACACGTTTTTTGGGCAAACAACTCACCAATAATTTGATTATTGGTCTGGTCCAAATGGCTAACCGGTTCATCCAAAATATAAAAATCGGCACGCTGACACAAAGTGCGTATAACGGCAACTCTCTGCTGCTGTCCCAAAGAGAGTGTGCTCACAAGGGCTTTTCTCTTATCGGCTATCCCCAACCGATCAAACAATTCATCAATTTGAGACGGTGAGTAGGTTCCTGTCAATTTGTTTTTCAACAGTACATTCTCCATACTTGTAAGGTCTCTGAACAGCCTCAAATCTTGTGGTAGAAAAGCAAGAGAATTGCGTCTAAGAACACTCCATTGAGCAGGCTTCAAAGAGCGAATATCGGCAGAATCAAAAGAGATTACCCCCTGATAGTCATTTCTGAGCCCATAAAGAAAAGAGCAGAGCGAGGTTTTCCCCGCTCCACTCCGAGCCGACAAAAGGTAATGTTCCCCCCTTTTCAAATCAAGAGTACGCAACCACACCTCACTTATTAGATCCGCTTGCTGCGCAAACACATTTGGGAGCACCCCTTCCAACGTAATTGTATGCACCGTTTCTGTTCTCTTTTAGATGATAATGGCGCTTCTCAAGAACAAAGCTCTATCAATGTCAATCTCAAGCCTTTCTCTCAGAAACACTCTCTCATCTTCAGTTCTTTTCAAGACCAAAACTCATCAAAACAGCCCTCCTCTGAAGGGGATAAAGCACTATCGAAGAAAAGAACTGTTGTGAACAGCTTCCCCGGATTGCTCTTCCTCCGACTCAAGGTCTTCTTCTTTCGAAGCATTACTCTTGGCAATGGCTCGCACCAAGCCTTGCAATATATTCTTATCAACGGCTGCTTTGTTCAAGAAAACAATCTCTCCATTGTTGTTTTCTCCACTAAAAGCAATAAATCCGTCAAGAGGATAAAACTCACCCCAAGAAGACTCTTTGATTTGGCGGTTGAAGAAAGAATCTTTCCGTAAATCTATGAGCATATACCCCTTGTTTCCCTTAAGCATGGTGCTCAACTCATTTTCTGCATAAGAGGGCTTAAATTCATCAATTGCAGAGGAAGAAATGTACACAATGCCATCAACGATACCGACAACAACCGTACCAAACAAAAACGATTGAAACGTTGCATTGTTACCCACGTAAACCACATCTTCGGGGTTCACTTGCAACAGACCCAGCAAAGCCTGCTGTACTTCCTTTTCCTTTCCCTTAGTAACTTGACTCAAAAGAACAACTGATTCGAAATCATATAAGTCTTCTTCATTCATCTTAACTCCCAAAGCCATCGTTCCGTCTAAATGCTTCCACAGAGACTGAAGCTCAGGAGTACGCCACGAAGAGGGTAACTTATCAAACGCCTCTTGCATGTCCTTTCCCCGTATGCCGCAAATGGCAAAAATATCGGTAGCCTTTGGGAAATACTTCAAAACATCTTTATCTATCTTGGCAGGAGATGCAAAAGCGTTGTCATAAGGCTTACCATCGGATGCAATTACTTCATAAGCAAGTTTTATCTCTTTTGCTTCAAAACGTGCATTGCCAACAATACGCATCTCAGAAAGTTTTCTTATCTCTTCCTCGGAATCTATCTGCTCCTTTACCTCCGACACTTCACCGGAAGGATTGATAAAGAAACCACAATCCCCCTCAAACATTTTGTCTATTCCTTTGCTTAAAGCAAATGAAGCAGCCTTTTTGTTTTTCGCACGTTCATAGGCATCTGTAATGACTTTATCGGGGTGATTGGCATCTGTAATCCATACCTGTTTCTCACAAAAAAACAGTTTACTTCCGTCAATGACAGTGGAAAACAACTCACCCTCTTGCGTTATGGAAAAGGAGGAAGAAGTCAATAAATCTTTGAGTGCCGACAGGTCCGTAACTTTGGCAGTAGCCACCAAAAGATCGTCTTCCATCTCCTGATAAACAACAATCGTGCGCGGATCAATGCACTTCTTTACAAGGGATAGACGGCTGAAATCTCTTTCACCCAACACTTCCTGCAAGGAAGCCCCACCGGCTTTTTCATAAAGAGCAGCTCCATCGCAAACAAACACCCATTTTGCATCCTGAGGCACAGAACGCAACAGATCTGAACGCGATTGGCGACTGCATCCTATGCCACAAATGGCAAATATCACCAATAAAACTGCCACAGAGGCAACATAAAATCTTCTCATAACTTGTTGTTTTGTGTTCACAGTATTTACTCCAACAAACATTTACCAAAACTCATTGCCCGTTGCTTGCATTATTCCTCCTGGAAACAACAATGCGATGAATGAGAGAGCTGACCGAAGCTGCCTCATTATAGAAAGAAAAGAAGCAACCATCGGGCTTAGTGATACAAGTGATATGACCATTTATCGGATAGTTGAGATTACTTGACAACATGTTGGCAAGGAAACTTTTGCTATCCAAACTCACAATGGTGTATCCCATATCTTTCTGTATCAACGTACTCGCCAATGGATTGGTACTATAATTGGGTTGCGGTTTTACTTGGAGAGGAGAGGGAGAGAAATACAGCATGTTTCCTCTAAACCCAAAAACGTATCGTCCGAAAGGGAACTGCATGACAATATCATTACCATCCTTCGCCCCTTCCGAATCTTGAAACTCACTCAACAGTGCTGCAATGCGAGTGAAAAGTTTCGGAGCGGTGTTCTCTTTAACTTGCATCATTAACGTTGCTTCAAAACTCGACGGACTCTCCACTTTAGACCCTTTTGCCCGCAGAGCCAGGGCAACTGTTCCATCTATTTGAGAGTAAATATCGGCATATTCTTTAGCATTTTCAGGTATGGGATAACGCTCCAACATCTTCAAGAGTGCTGCATTTTTGAATGATATGGCAGAGAAGAAATCTTGTTGTACATCCAAGTAATGCAACAAACTCTTATCAACCATCCCTGCCACACCGTGCCTATCACCTAAGGGATTACCTCTCTCATCCAAAAGAGTGTAGGAAAGAGAAAGTCTCTCTTTCTGCAAACTTACGTTGGCTATGGTGCGAGCGTTATACGATTTCATTTCCTCGAAGAGAGGCTTTAATGGGCTGGTATTGGGGATCTCTTTTGCCACAGCTGCAAGATTAAGGTAGAGTCCTATCTCATTTTGCAAAATTCGATCTATGTATCCCAATGATTGAATAGAGCGCCCTTGTGTTCGTTTCAACTCAACCGACCTCTTCAAAAATTCGGTATCGTCATCATCTGCGAGCCATAACTGTTCCTTGTTGAAAAGGAAATACAGCCCATCCAAGTCGCAAGAGGTAAAACCGTTTTTCTCCACGAGTCGGGCATCTGCCGCCTTGAGCGTTTCAACGAGAGCATCATAATCTTTTACCAAGATCGTAAACACCGGGGGTTCCTCTTTTGCACCAAAAAGAAAAGCCTTGCTTGTGTCCAAGTTTTTCTTCAAAAGAGAAAGCCGTGCATAAACAGAAGGGGTAAACAAATCCTCCAATTCTTGTTGCTGAAAAGAGTTGAATACGGCATCGAAACTCACGGCAACAACGGCATCCGCATCCTCGGGAATAGTGCGTAAAAGCTCTGCATGACGAGCTTGTTGAAGTGCATTTTTATCTCTACATCCCGGCAATGTTGTTACCAACAATAATAAAAATGGCACAAGCCATACGTTCTTAAAACTTTTCATAGTGTACATGTGTTATAATTGTTTTTCAAATCTATTCAATCATAGAATACAATGTGCGTATTTCCTCCGCCCAAAGAGACTCATCGGGAGTCTCTAAAATAATGGGCATATCATCCAAATTAGGGTCATTGACAATCATACGAAAGAGTTCCATCCCCATGGTTCCCTTGCCCATACTCTCGTGCCGATCCACCCTGCTGCCCAGTTCTTTTTTGGAATCATTCAGGTGGATGCCCGACAAATAGGAGAGACCAATCACCCTGTCGAACTCTTCCCAAAATGCCTTATAGCCCTCGGGAGTACGTATTTCATAGCCGGCAGAAAGCGTATGACACGTGTCGATACAAACACCCACACGGCTTTTATCCTCCACTTTATCTATAATATATGCCAAATGTTCCAACCGAAAACCCAAATTAGAGCCCTGTCCTGCCGTATTTTCCAGCACTGCCGTTACGCCCTCCGTCGCCTCCAGAGCTCTGTTGATTTCCTCGGCAATATAGGTCATACAGAGTTCTTCGGAGATTTGATTAAGATGACTTCCCGGGTGGAAATTCAACAGTTTCAACCCCAATTGGGCACAACGCTGCATTTCGTCTCGGAATGCGCAACTACTCTTCTCACGCATTGCCGGATCCGGATTGCCCATATTGATCAAATAACTATCGTGCGGCAAAATGTAGCGAGGGTCAAAACCATATTTTTCCATCCATTCTTTGAAGCGATCTATACTCTCCGCTTTCAGGGGAGGAGGCGTCCATTGACGTTGATTACGTGTAAAAAGGGCAAAAGCCTTCGCACCGATGGCTTGTGCATTTTCCACTGCATACTCCACTCCTCCCGAACTACTTACGTGCGCTCCAATATATTTTTTATTCATTACGTGGCAAACTTAAATATTTTTTATCAATTACACAAACCCATTTCATAGCCCCCAAAAGTACCTCTCCCTCGCACAAAAAGCCGGGACGGATGCTCCGATTTATATCGAAAGATAGCTATGTCGAAAGGGATGCACCGCAAGAGGCAAACGAGCCATCGGATGATACTCGCCCACCAACCCCACGGGCGAGGCATGGCGAATATCATGTACCAATTGAATACAAGGGCGCACATCGTCCAACCCAAAGCCTCTGCCCGACAATATATGGCGATAGCTCTCCGTGTGCAACTCTGTAAAACCATCGCTGAATTCAAACTCTTCCCCATTGATTACGATGGAACGATAAGTTCTCTTGCCCGATTGGGCAACTTCGTGTGGCAGCGTGGTTTCATTTATCGAAAGGAAATAGCGCACGCGTGCGCGCTCAAACTCCAAATAACCGGCACAACGATCGTGCTCTCTTATATGCACCACATTTTTTTGCAGCCCTCCGAATATCCATATCAGCATATCATAGAAGTGAATGCCTATGTTCGTGGCTATACCGCCACTCTTTCGTTCGTCCCCTTTCCATGAAGTGTAGTACCAGTTACCTCGGGAGGTTATATAGGTCAAATCGACCTCAAAAACAGTTCCTTGAGCTGTCGTTTGTACCTTTTCTCGCAATGCGATGATGGAGGGATGGAGGCGCAACTGCAATATGTTGTAGACTCGACGTCCCGTTTCTTGCTCCACCTCTTGCAAAGCATCCACATTCCATGGATTGAGCACCAAGGGTTTTTCGCAAATCACATCGGCACCCAGACGCAGACCATAGCGACAATGGGCATCGTGTAGGTAATTGGGCGTACAGACCGAAAGCATGGAAACAGCCTTTTCTGTGCCTCTCAACTTTGAATTATGCCTGTCGAACAACTCCTGTTCCGTAAAAAAAGCCGCATCGGGAAAGTAGCTGTCCATAATCCCTACGCTATCGAAACGATCATAAGCAGATACCAGCCGATGACCTGTATCCTTGATAGCACGAAGATGACGAGGAGCAATATAGCCCGCAACACCTATTAAGGCAAAGTTTTTCATTCTTAATTATCCCTCCTTTCCTTGAAGAATGCAATTATATAAACGGGAAAGAGGAGATTTGCGGAACAGAGTCGGTGGCAAAGCCATACCGAGACATCTTTTCGACATACCTCCTCTCCCATATAGGGTCAAACGCTATTTTAGCCTGCTACATTGTAACTTTCTATGACTAAAACCAAGTTTTTGATGAAAATATTGGTCGATATTGCCAAAAGGATTACTCCGAAAAACTTACGCAAAGCAAAGATACCGCCTTTGCCCAACACTCTCTCGATAATGCCCACAAAGCGCAACATCAAGTAGATAAGTACCAAAATAGCGACCATCGAAATGGATATATTCGTGTAGGAATGCCCATCCGAACGGAGGGTCAAAAGTGTGGTAAACGTGGCTGCTCCGGCAAAAAGAGGGAAAACGAGTGGAACGAAGTTGGCTCCTCCCTCGGGACCATCGTCCTTGAAAATTTGTATTCCGAAAAGCATTTCCACCGCCAAAACGAAAAGCACGATAGCCCCTGCCACGGAAAAAACCTCGCGACTAATGTCAAATATGCTCAACATCGGCTCTCCGATAAAGAGGAATGCAAAGAAGAGTACACCCGACCCGATGGTCACCACCTCGGCACTAATCTTCTTTCCCTTCTGTTTCAAATCCAATACGATGGGTATTGCACCGATTATATCCACGGCTGCAAAGAGCAAAGCAAAGGCAGCTCCGATGGCTTCGATGCTCAAGCTGGCAAAATCTGCGGTTATTTTATCCCACATAGTAATCCTATTTTATATTATTCAAATGCTATTCTCTCGGAACGCCTTAGCAGCACAAAAGAGGGCAAAGCACTGCCTCCTTGGGGATGGGTTGGGCAATTCCGACCGCAAAGTTAGCTATTTCCCTTTTTTTGATGACAAGGATGCAAAAACAGGCATTCGATACCGCTTCCGCCACATAGCGAATAACGAAAAAGTTTGAACGCATACAAATGATCATTTGTATGCATATAAATTCCAATTTGTATGCATTCAATTTTGAGTTTGAATGCTATCAAATTAAAGTTCCCAAGCAACTATTCGAGTAAAGGGTATTAGGGTGAGGATGGAAAGCGGAGCGACTGCCGATAGAGGCAATCGCTCCACAAGTTCGATTAAAATCCTTCATTGCCACTTGAACCACCTTCTTCATTAGGCTTCGAGCCTTTCTTGACTTTGGGCTCCGTCTGCTCGTAGATCACGTCGGTAAGCGTAAAATACTTGCGCGAGGGAGAGACCGCACGATGGGCTACTTGTACGGTCTTTCCGGCTTGAGGAGGACCGACATTCATCTTGCATTCCAAAAGAACGAATTGCAATGGTTTATTTGCCATAATTCAATAGTGCTTCCTCTTTTGTTTTCTCTCCCGAAGTCGGAGGATTTCGCTTGCGGAAGATGTTGCTTTGTACCGATGACGCAAACATACTCGATTTATTGCGAAAAAGATACCGAGCAATCAGCAAAAAGATACCGAGCAATCGCTCGATTGCTCGGCAGGTTCTTTCTGTGTAGTTGCCCAGTTGCCCAATGGTAAGAAAACGTTTCTTACAAATACTTTATCTCCGATAGTTCTCTTGTAGTAGTCGGTTGATGTCTGCGAGGCGATAGAACATTTTCCCTGCGATTTGAGTACAGGGAACGATGCCCTACACGCAGATTGCAGGCAAAATACTCCACCTACTTCCAATCATCATTGCCCTGTTCTATATGAAATTGCAATTTTATTAGCAAAATCAAATATTAGAAAGGGTGGCAACTAAGTAGATTGAATGTCTTGGCTATTTCTTTTTCTTCTTGATAAATTCTGTCATATACTTAATAATAAAGACTCCCAAAATGAATCCACAAGCTATTTCAAATGCATCTATGACATTCACAATTATATCTTATTTCGTTAAATACATACAGTAAAAATCGCACTTTACAAACAAAAAAAAAAGTGATGTTTTAAATCAACATCACTTCTTTTGTTTTGCTGTTGTTTTAGAAATTTTTCTTCCAGCAAAGTGAGCTATTTATAGTTAAATCTGCAGACTTTTTCAAGCTTTCTTTAATAGGGTTTGAAACGCCTGAGTACTCAATAATACGATTCAAGTCTCTTGAATAATTTACAATTTGATCATCAGGCAAAGTCGAACATTTCTCGTATAAGGCAACATTGAAATCCTTATACAACTTAACCTCTGAATCCGATAAGCTACAATTATACTTCAGAAATTCACATTGCTCTTTTACAAAATTCTCATTCATCGGGTTCATCTCGTACTTCTTTGAGATTTCGCAAAGTTTTTTTATCTGATTGATGATTCCTGATTTTATCAATGGATTCTCCAAAGATGGGTCGTATTGTCCTATTTCACGACAATAACTGACTATATCATCATACATTAGTTCATAGTTAACCGATCCTGATTTATCAGTGTACCTTGAACGGTTATTTCCAATTTTGACCATCATTTGATTATGATAATAACCAATAGAGTCTTTATCGGAAATTACACTCACAAATTCAAACTTTTTATCAACATCTACTGCAGCTCTGGTAGAGAGTTTGGAGCATAGCCATCCAGCGACACCAGAAGCCAAAGATGTACAAACATAAGG
>JBGZIN010000048.1:0-5794 GCA_041848345.1 Porphyromonas sp. | reverse complement strand
CCCATCCACATCGAGCTGGAGGAGACTGCCAAGAAAGTAGGCGGACACGGTGGCATGGACTACATCATGGACTACCGACTCATCTACTGCCTGCGCAACGGATTGCCCCTCGACATGGATGTATATGACTTGGCAGAGTGGCTATGAGCTTTAGCCGATGCAGCAGTAGAGAAAAGTTGGAAACAGCCAAATGATGGAAGCCGAAATCGAGAGAAAAAGGCGGACTGCGTCTGCGGGTGTTTCTTGTACCCGTGGACGCAGCCCGATCAAGCGTTGTGTGGTTACTTATAGGGCGATCTTGCCGATGATGCGTTTTCCGCTTATGCCCGTTGCTCCAATCAAATAGATGCCTTGAGGCAGGTGCCCAGAGCCGATGCGAACGCTTTCTGCATTCGTCACTTCTTTTCGCGCTACGCGAATACCCGTCGTATTATAGATGCTGACTTCTCCTGTCAGTTGTTCATCTGGAGAATTGATGACGATTTCATTCCCCTCTACATATACCTGCATCTTCACCTCAGCCAAGGGGGAGATAGATGTCCATTCCCATGCAGTCGGATGGGGGGAAGTTGAGACAAGCAGATGTGTCAAGTTTTGTGGATCCTTGGTGATCATATAGTAATAACCATCCCTGTCGATTCCCCGAAAGCGCGAAGAGTATAATTGTCCATAAATGGTTTTGTCCTCTTCAATTGGACTTAATGGAAGGCTTTCCCACTCTGTTTGCCCTAATTTGCCAACCCACATACCCCCGCTTTCGAAGCTATTCCAGTTTGGAGTGCCATAACCTTCATTATTCCGTCCGGATAGATAAATATAACCGGCACGATCTATCAAAAAGCTATACGGGTCAATCCCCTCAAGATGAAGTACAGAATTAGGGGGCGTAGTAATATACATATTCCCAATCAGTCGTTTGTGATATACTTTTTCTTTAGCATCATACATAACGATGAATTTGGGGTCATTGCTCGCGTCATATACGGGATAGTTGTATATGCCATTTTTCCACTCAGTAAAATAAAGATTACCATTGTCATCTATGGCAGGGGCATTTAATGTCATGGGTGCATTCCTCGATGGATATAAAGGGAGCTCCTTTTCTGCGGTCAAATCGAAAATTTTATTCATACTATAACCATGAAAATTGCAATTGACAATCGCATAGGTTTGTGTCCTGTCATGATTAGAAGCAATATAAACAAATATGTTTTCATTTCCCTCGTTCATTTCGTATGGAATATCAAAGGAAAATATTGGTTCGAATGTATCATAATTGCCAGAGGATTTGTAAATAGCGTATGCAGTAATCAAGAAAAGCGTGCCATCGGAAGCCTTGTGTACGGCAAGCATTCTATCTTCCGGCACAGGGCAGTCTTTCTCCCTTCTCTGAGATTGGTTTGTGGGTGGGAGTTCGAATAGAATCCGTCCCTCTCCAAAGGGATCGGAAAGCTCGTGTAGTCGAGATTTCTCGCATGCGTACAACTTGTCGTCCAAAGATACATCCCACGAATAGATTCGCTTAGCCCCTAAGGGCCATTCTACGATCTCGTTCAAGGTAAAGTAAGGACATTCTTTCCAATCTGCTTCGCCATCTGTAACGCTCTTGGCTGTCAGCACCATCGACTTCTCCGTGCCCTGAGGACAAGCATATCCTATATAGGCATAAGCCCTTCCCGAACGCCCGATTACAGCATCGAAGAAAAAATGGGCATTGGGCGAAACAGCCAGGACTGGATTTTCCAATTCTTTCCAAAAAGCCGGGGCATGTGTTTGACTTTCCAGTGGCAGTAAAGACAGACACAGACAGATAATGAATAATAATTTTTTCATATCAATTGAGTTTAAATGTCTCCTTCAAAAAATGAACCTCTTCTATAAGAGCACTATTTTTTGAAGGAGATGATTTTATATTTTTACTTAACAATCAATTTCTTGTATTCGCTTCTTGTTCCATCAATTGAGAGAGAGTAGAAGTAATAACCGCTTCGAAGATGAGCAATGTTGATTTCGATGCTATGTGCTCCCATCAGCAAAAGACCTAAATCTTTACTAACAGCAGGTGTACCATAGGCATCAATAATCTGAATGCTGATCTTGCCCTCTTTTTTCAATTCAAAAGGTATCGTAACTTGCTCCTCTGCAGGATTGGGTACCGACTGGTGTAACACGATTGTCGGACAAAGAGTCGGTATTGAGCGGGTGATAGAAATGGGCGAGTCGAATAAAGAACCCAACTGTTCATCGCGATAATTCGAGAATGCATCCACTATTCCCTCAATGTCGTTGCTTTCTTCTGTTTTTCGGAGATTGATTGGCTCGGAGGCATTCAAGTATATTTGATCAATAGAGGCAAATACAGAGTCCTGAATTGAGTAAGGAAATAGTTCGATCCCTTGAAGTTGAGACAGAGCTTGCTCCGTATTTCCTTGACATATTTCGCTTAAAGCTTTAATGTATCGACTGTTTTCTGCCAAGGAGACATTCTCCGATATAGCTGAAGATTGATCAAGATAGCCGTAGAAATTCTCCCAGTTATCACCTGAAGCCACTTCCAATGCGTAGAGTCTTGTTAGAGCTATTGGTGCTAATATGTCATTGGAATATGTTTCAACAACACTCTTTAAGAGCATCCGAGCTTCTTCAATACTGCCGATCGCTTGCATTTGATCAGCATTGGCAAACAATTCATACCCATTGCTTTCACTATCTCCTCCCCGAATATTGCACATTGGCAAAATTGTATAGCCAGAGGGATAAAGATGAGTGTCAGGAGTAAAGCCTTCCCCCCAAGCATTGTAACGCAAATCCACTCGTCCCGACAAGATTGGAGTATCAAGATAAAACCATTTGCTGTTGTTCGTGCCGGAAAAATAATTGTATCTGCATGGGTAAGGCATACAATCGGACGAAGCATAAACTTGGTTATTCGTATTGTCCTCGATTACTTGCATTTGGTTAGTGTCTGTATAGCAATCACTACCTGATAGAATTGCTACGCTACGGTTCAGTAGCAACACCCCATTTTGATTGTTGCGGATTTTATTATCTGTGATCGTGACAACGCTATTATAGACATTTATCCCACCGAATCCTCGAGATATATTGTCAAGGGCGTTGTTTGAAATGATATTGTTTCTGATTAGATTCATACCCTGATTAGTTCTACGATTACAATACATGAGCGCAATTCCATTTTTATGGTAATTGCTGATTGTATTGTTTGTAATGTTCAGATTATTGCATCCGGAAAGCAGTATTGCGTCTTTTCTCAAACCTTGCCCGTCAAATAGACAGTTCTCAATATTACTTCTTAGAGACTCTTCTGTAGTTGCAAGCTGTTGTCTTCTTTGTACAATAACGTTACTCTTTATAAATCGAGAAGAGGAAGCAGAAAATTCTCCTCTTTCATTTTGATAGATACTGGTATTTGTAAAGTCGCAATCGTTAAAACTTGTGGTTTCGAGTGAGGAGTGAATGATGCAGTTAATGAATTTTGCCTTTTGCAATTCCGCACTATTTGCGTTGTTCACTAATCTGATGATGAGTGGTTCCTCTGTGTTTGACATGAAAGTCACATTCTCTCCGATAACTAAATCTCCTTCAATCGTAATTTCATTTTTGCCACTTTTTGCCTCAATGGTTACGTTATTTTGAATCGTTAAAAGTGCCCCTGGCTCTACTTTGATATGGCTATTGTACATCTGTAGCTTCGCCCTAAATTCGAGGTTCAAAGATGAACCTGATGCCAACAAAGGAGAGAACCGACTATAAACAGGTCCTTCATAGCTAATACTGCCAGATATTGGTTCTTCGTGAGGCAGAAGTTGGTATGGAATCCGGATATCGGTGGCAGAATTGTTGATTATAGGAGTTGTTCCAAAATTCTCGCTAATAATTTCGAATACTTCACCCCAACGATAATCAATTAATGACACAGAAGATATATTGCCTTGATACAGGCTTTCTGGGTCATTTTCATTGATTCTTAGACGAATAGCTTTTAGATTATCATCGGAAAAGTTTTCTGGGAAATTAAGCCCTATCTCTAGGGAGGTGTTGTTTGCTCCATTCATGGGGAAACAACCACCAAGATTGGAAAAAGAAAAAAACTGATATAGGGGATACTGTGGGGAAGGTAGGAAAGCCTCCTCTTTAAGAAGAGATATGCGAAGTTTGTGTCTGCATGGGTGTTGTATCGTTGCCTTGACCATAAGCTCCGGTTCATTGGCCTTTAGAGCTTCCATCACATAGCATTGCTTATTGTATATAGCATCCTGTGTAAGTGTCGGGTATGATACAGTTGTTGCAAGGATGCTATAGAGCATATATATGTAACCTCCATCGTTTGACGTCGGAAAAGTGGATCCCCAACTATTAACGACTTTAACCGCTCCGATCTCCCAGTCGCTCATGTCAACTCGACCGTCACCGTTTATATCAATATCATTAGTGTATCTGCCATCACCGTTGACATCGTAACGAACATTGTCATCATATCCGACAATAGTCATTACGTGAAAGCCAACTCTACTACTATCGTATTTAAACCATATTGACTTGCCGGCATGGGGCGTACCAGAGGCTAATACTCCCTTTTTGAGCCCAAAATAATATGCGGCAAAGCATGCCAAACCTCCTGTTTTTGCTCCCTCATGATGGTCAGCAAGCCAATGTTTTAAGCTCTTTAGCCCTTCCTCATCACCGATTTTTATCTGTCCATGTTTTTTGATTTTATTGTGATTTGCATAATAATAATTCATGTAGTTACCCATCCAGAATCGAGGGTCATTGTTTGGATTTTGATATGTAATTTTATCAGGACATCCATTCTCTTTGATGATCGTCCACCCATGTTGCATCCAAGATCCCGATCCATTGCCATTGTTTAGAAAATTCCAAGTGTAATGGGTCGGGTATTGATTGTCAATAATACTTGAATTCAATAGACGCAATCGATTAATTTCATACGTAAAAGTATAGCCAACCCCAGCGGCTTGAGCGCAACTTTCTCCATTCTGAGTGAAAACGGGAGCCATAAATATATGCTGCGAGTTGTCTGCTGATGGAGGTAAAAACTTCTCCAAGGAGCTTGCAGATGGCTCAAATACAGGTAGTTGCCGTAGTTGTAGTGCCATTTCAGGTGTAGGCACTGGAAGAGTTCCAGCCAACCATGGTTCTCCATTTGGATTCGGATTGACATTCACGACTTGTGAAAAACTGCTTAGAGTTCCCAATAGGAACGCTGAAGCAAGGCGAAAACTTTTTTTCATATAAATTAAAATTATTCTCCTAAACAGAAGAGGTGAATTAATACCACCGCAATATAGTGTATTCTTTTGATAAAATCAAACTTGGAGAAAAAAATACATTTTTGCACATTTCGCACATAAATGTGTAGATATCGTTCGTATATGCATCTTTAGTAAAGGGTCGAAGTCTTTTTATTATAATATAGGAGTGTAATGAAGCGAGCTATTGAAGGTTGAGATTCTTTTGTTGGTGTGCATGTATGAAGAGGCAACGACTTCCTCTTTTGCCTCTGTGTACATGTACGCGAATGAGAAAACTGCGTTTTTGGGCTTTACGTACATGTACGCGGACATGAAAACGCCATTTTTTGCTTCTGCATATGTGTCCACGAACGTGAAAACTCCGTTTTTTGCTTTGCGTACCTGTGAGAAAAGTCAAAAACTCGCTGTAATAGAGTTTGTTATTGTGATTTCTGTAAGGAAAACGCAGCTGTGTAGTCTGTTTGCTGTTGCATTACTTAGACGTATCTTTGTCACGCAAT
>JBGZIN010000047.1:0-8494 GCA_041848345.1 Porphyromonas sp. | reverse complement strand
TCCAACGGAGATATTCCCGTTTTTGCTTTGAATAGTCGAGAAAAGTATTGAGGATACTAAAAACCGAGCGAATAGGTGAGTTCGCTCACATTCATATCGGCGGAGAGCAAACGTGTTTTAGCGATTTCTATAATGTTGCGGTGTATGTGCTCTTGTGGACTAAGCCCCTTCTCTTGCTTTAACTGATCGCTCATATAGCCGGGCGATAGCTTTACTTGCTCGGCAAGGTAGGCAACGGACGGAAGTCCCTTACGTTTGAGGTCGTCCATCTGTTCCAAACGACGTGCCACGGTGTAGACTTTATACCCTTCGGAGATAAGTTGTTTGGCTGTAACCTTGCCTATTCCCGAGCTGGCTCCTGTTATTAGAATTACCTTATTGTTCATATTGATTTTTCTGTTCACTTGTTTTCTCTTTTATCTTGATGCGGCAAAGGTATAGCGAGCAAATGCCATGTGCCTTAAACTGATAAAGATATTTTGTATACAAATCTTCGGTCAAGTTTGTCGGTTGCGATCGGATGCCGTCGGATGATGGTGGGCATGGGCAAGTGTTGGAGAGCATTGCACGGTGTCTCCCATGCTCCAATACAAAGGTCTGTTTATCGCATGCAAAAGCTCTCTTGTATGCCTTGAAAAAATCATTTATTCGGGAGTAAAACTTCATTTCCAATCTTAGAAATATTATTTCAAGCCTTGGAAACAATATTTCTAACCTTGGAAATAATATTTCAAACTTAGAAATAACTTTTTCGTCGTGAGAAAAGAGATTTTGCCAAGCGTGTAAAGAGACTTTGCACAGCCTCTATTGAAAAGATGGGTGACGATGTGAAGGAACTGCATTCCTTTGAATACAAGAAAAACCCCTCCCATTCATTCCAAAGAATGCTGTGGGAGAGGTTGCCGAAAAGACCAATTGGATTAACAAGGTCTTTTCGCAAAAATAAAAGAATAGTAGTTTAGGGTATGAGCACTTTGTAGCTATTGTTTCCAATTTGTACTACATAGTTGCCCATGGATAGGGGAAGAGTGTTTTTACCCTCTACGGAGGTAAAACAAGCAACTTCTTGTCCGGCAAGATCGTAGATGCGTACATTCTTTCCGGAGGATGTCGTGATGTGGAGCAAACCCTTGCCGAGGGAGATCAACGTCTCTTCGGTATTGGCGTTGTGAATGTCCACTGTTCCGCCCATGAAGCTGAAAGTAACTTTCCCATTTTCTTCAGAGATATTGGTGATGGGTTTGCCCAAATTATCGCCCGAATAGAGTGTCGCAGCAGGTTGGCTGCTGTCCGTAAACTCCCTTTTATTCCAAGGACCGGGGAAAAGATCGCTTTCTTCGTCACTATAAGAGGGGCTGCCATCGGCTGCCACGATTTGGAACAAGGGGTGAGGATTGTCCGTACGGTTTACGGTGTTGCTACTCCACGCTCCTTCTGAATAGTCTACGTGAGTAATCATAAGTCCATTCCCCGGTAAGAAAGCATCCCATCCGCTCCTTTGTCTGTTTTCCAAGAGGAAGTATTCATTCGGGTTTTTGTCCGAAACGATAATGCAAGCATCATTGTGTGTGTGGATGGGATTGAGCGTTACGAGGGTGGGTTTGGTTAGTTGCTTGGGTTCGAGCCAACCAACAAACATACGTTCGTAAGAGGTATATCCGGCAGGGGTGTGCGAGTCGTTGTTGTAAGATCCTCTGTCCATAAGACTCCAACGTCCCACTCCATAGTTGCCGATGAATACGGCGCTGGTATCATAGAAATCGGGCAACCCGAAGCAATGGGTAAACTCGTGACAGAATGTACCGATACCATCCAAAAAGACTCCTGCCGCCCCTTTGAGCTCCGAAGTACAAGCATAGCGATCGGCTCGCACGGTTCCGAGTTTGACATCGCTAAAGCCTGCCTGCGAAAGCATCCATGCGTGTGGCCAAATGGCAGAAGACGGTCCTCCTTGTGCTTCGCTGTAACCGGCATATATGACAAAAACGAGATCCACGACACCATCCTTGTCATTGTCATATTGCGAGAAATCTGTCTCTTCCTTAGATAGTATTTCGCAGGCTTCCTTTATCATTTCGGGTCCTTTGGCATCGTGCTCTGTATAAGATCTTTGTCCGTAGTATGCCATGGGGCGACTCAAAGTGATGGGACCCACAACGTCAAAGGTAGGCGTGAACACCCCATGCGATTGGTCGGAAAAGTAGTCGGCTGCGCTTCCTGTGGCACGACCTTTACTGTATCCTTTCTCGTTCATTTGGGCATGGATTGCTTTTTGCGGCTCTCGTATCTTGAACTTTACATCCTTGTACTGAACCAAAATCACCAATCCTTTGGGACTTCCTTTGGAGGGAAATTTGTTACTCGTCAGTCCCGCACGCAGAGGGCTGCTGTTTCTCTTTTTGAATACGGCTCTCTTGAAGTCCTCTTCCGAAAGAGACGCAATAAAATCACGCTCTTCCTTACTGCGCATCTCGGGGTCGTGTGCAACAAAAGAAGAGGGGAGTAGGCGATCTCCTTCGACCACCATGGTGTATTTAAGAAACCCGTCGGTATCTTCACTCAACATAAAACCATCGCAGGTGGTGAGGTAGTTGAAGTGTTCATCGCCCTGGAGAATGGTTGTAATCATGCTGCCATCGGGTTGAGTGAACAAGCGTACCACTCTATCTGCGGGGGCAGCCCACAGCACGCTCGGAATGAGCAGAAGCAAAAGAGCCGATAAAAGCCCGAGCTTATGTTTTTGCAACGAAATAAATGTTTTCATATAATCAATACATTAAAACATGAAACAGAACACCCCAATGCCCTCGGTATGGAGATTGGGGTGTTTGTAGGGTTAGGGAACGAGAATTTTGCAGACAGCGTGCGTGAAACCATTGCTCATCTGTACCACATAAATGCCCGAGGGCAAATGTTCTGCCACAAGGCGACGTCCCGAGAGGTCATACACTGCTTGTACTTCAAATCCTTCCGAAACTTGTACTGCATCTGCAGCATACCAAGCCTTGGGAGCCACTTCGGGAAGAGCTTGTTCATTTGCCACGAAGCCTTTTATGGCAAACTGCTCTGCATTGTGTACACGTCGATCCTTGGGATCGCTGTTATGACCGCTTACATAAGCAACAACACGCATATTCTTCTTTTCCCATTTGGGATCGAGTTTTACGGTGTACTCTTTTTGGTAGTTGTATTGAGCCACGTCGAGTTTTTCACCCCAAATATCGGGTGTAACAACAGCGCGGATTACGCCATTTTGGATATACTCCTTTTTAGCCACTTGGGTGGTCGATAAGATTTTGTCTTCTACGAGGAGTACCGTGAGGCGAGCATCTTTGGTGAAGGGCAGCTCATTGGAAACAGATTTTCCTTGTACAATTATCTTGAGTTCGTTGCTTGCCTCTACCCATTCTGCTGTTCCCATTATAGAGATAAATGAGGGGAAAGAAGCTGCTACGCCGAACATTTGGTCCACAAAACTTTCTCCATTGATGAAATATGCAGGTCCTTTATCTCCGGGGAACTCAGGGAATATCTCTCTGTTTACCATGACAGCAGGGGTGAAGAATTTATTGTTGTCAAAGAATACCGTGAGTTCGGAAACATAAGGAAGTGAAAAAGCATCCTTATTGACGTGGTGCTTGACCCAAATAACGTCTCGGCGCTTGTTTACCGATACAGTGTAAAGAGAGTCTGCAATGGGTATATTCTTGTGTTTTTCGGAAACAAATTGCTCAAAAAGAATTTTCTTGGCTTGCATTCCTCCCCCTTCTTTGACTACGAAGAGTTTCTTTTGCAGGCTGTTGTCCATAGGGTCGGTATCTGCGCCTCCATTGGCTTCTGCCACGGAAAACTCCAGATTGTGGTTGCCCTCTTTAGGGAAGCGAACACCTGCAATTTTGAGGCGGTGCTCCATACCGGTCTTGATATTGATCGTGTCGATGGTGAGTTGCTGAAACTCCTCTCCGTCCAACTTTGCAGACAACTTGAGCGAAGTAAGAGGGGTGCGAGCATAGTTACGCAAGAGAATAGAACATTCGGAAGAGGAGTTTTGTCCCACAAAGTCGGATATTTCCAATCGGCGAATGCCCACATCGTTCATAGGGGCGTTCGCCCCCTCTGCATAGGCGAAGATACACAGGTTGTAATCAATAACGGGGAATTTATCCACGGGATGCCATACGCCTCGATCTCTAAAGAAGTTTGCTCCCGCTTGGCGCACACCTTCCTCGGCGGCGAACATGAGCGAGGGGCGAGTTGCTCTTGAGAAATCCATTATTATACCCACATAGAGAGGAGTGTTCTGCTCGATGGTAATCTCTTTGGAGAGCTTGATTCTGTTCCACTCTCCGTCTTTGAGATCTCCGATGGGCACTTGTTGTAAATGTAGAAACTCATTGGAGGGAGCGTCCAAGTTTTTTGTTACAAATACGCCAAAGTAGCTGAGAATTTCTTCGCTGCCCTCTTCAGCTTTGAAAAAGACAATCTCATTCAACTTGTTACCCACATATTTATTGAGGATCTCCTGGGTGAGCAGTATGGCTCCTCCGTATTCCATGGGCTCGTCGTTGAGCTGGGCATCCATTCCTCTTCCTGGCTTGTCCGAGCAATAACCGATACGTATCTTGTTATCGTCGCTACGAAGTGCGAGGCTTTTGTTTGTCTTAGTCGCCGGTTGGAATGCGAAGCGTCCCTCATCTTGAGCAAGAGCCCAATTACCCAAAAAGGCGATGCAGGCGGACAATAGTAGTAGTTTTTTTATCATAAGTCTTTAGTAATATGAATATCGGAGAGCAGACTTTCCGATCCACTCTCCGATATATTTTAATAGGTTATTGATTTACGCTGATTTTGATGTTGGCAACAGAACCGTCTGTTCCTTCTACGCTCACAATGTAAGCACCGGGAAGAAGATCCAAGGCAACCTTATCGGTGCCGTTGGCAAGAGCCTTTTGTTGCAACAATTGACCTGCCAAGTCGTACACACGTACTGCTTGTGCGTTGAAGTCACCGAGCTGCAACATCTTGGTGGCAGAGTTGTAGGTTATTGCTGTACCCACAACCACATCTTGCACGCCGCTCTTGGTCTTGATCGCCAATCGAAGTTGAGGTACCCAGTCTAACAACATGGTTGCAGTGGGGGTAGGTGCAGACGGATTGAACTGATCTTTGCTGTGTTGATAACGTACAGAGCGGAGCACCTCTCCGGCAGCTTTGTCATAAGTTACGAATTGAGCGGGGAACGGATTTTCAGTACGTCCATCTTTCCACACTTGGATACAAAGATGCTTTCCTGCCTGATATTCGAATGGAGTTTGTAGGTTGAATTCCATACGGTTGGCTCCTTCCTTAACGGCGATTTGACCTTCGTAAACAAGAGTCATGTTTGCCGGTTTCATACAGGCTTGTTCCAAGGTGAGACCGTTCAGAGTCTTTTGATCCACATTCGCCATGTAGATCTTAACATCCACATCGTTGGTGGCAACCCCCTCGATGTAATCGTATGCCATGCGAAGGATGGGAGCATTTTCGTTTACTTTGATCTCCTCGGCATAGTAGGTGGTTTGTCCCACAGAATACTTGCTCATAAAGCTCATGGGCAAGGTGGTTTCGTGAGAGATGGACTCTCCGGTTAGGAGGTGAGTCCAAGAAACTGTTCCTGCAGGAAGAATATTCACTTCAACACTTTGAGAGCGGTTATCGCTTGCATCGGCATCACCTTCCAAAGAAACTTCCGCAGCCAAAATCATTTTTCCTTCTTGGGTAGGCTTGAAGGTAAGGGTACACTCGGCACTCTCTCCTGCTTTGATGGCGGGCACTTCCGAGGTTTCTGCCACCACAGTAGCCTTCTCTCCGTCAATTTGCAACAATTTGACTTTGTAAGAGCTTTGGTCTTCAGATCCGTCATTGAGTACTTTTACGATTACCTTATTGTCTTTTTGATTGATTAACTCACTCAAAGAGAAGTCGGCAACTGCTAAGTCTTTTTTGAAAATCTCTCGGATGGAAACTTCTTGTACGCTGAAGATGTCTCGAGAGTCAAAGCCTGCCACACTGGTACAGTGAACGCCCACATTGTAAATACCATTTTCGGCAACGTCTGTGGTAACAATCTCTGTTTTTACTTCGCTGGGAGTGGATACGGTATAGTCTTCAAAAGAAGCGACTACCTTTTGGGCTTCTACGGTGGCACCCTTACCGATCGTTATGGAGAAACTGTGGATGGAATTTGCCAATTCGATCTGTGGCTTCACTGTAATTTCATAGCGGCTTCCTGCTTTGAGAGAGAGGTTGGGTGAGAGAAGCCAGTCATCCGATGCTTTGTCCATTCCGGCAGGATAGAGAGCCATACGAGAAAAAGCCTCGCTGCCCCCTCCGGAGAAAGTAAATCTAATTCCGTCTTGGTTATTGTCGATGATTGTCCAGCGGTCTGCATCCTCTTGTGTAGAGAAGTCGCTCTTGAAAGGAAGACCATAGTCCAACCCGGCAATTACTTTTTTAGACTCGGCTGCAACCCCTTCGCCTAGGCTATTCTTGGGAGTAATGATGTAGTAATAACCTTTAACTTCTTGCAAAGAATTGTCGGTAAAGGTTGTTTCTTTCATATCGGTGGCAACAGTCTTGCTATCAGGCATACGCACCACAGTATAGGATACGTCAGATGAGTTGATCCAACCCTCATGGGCACCTATCGTCGGAGCACTCCAGCTGATTTGAATGCTTGCATTACTTGCTTTTTGTGCAGAGATATTACCTACGGCAGCAGGAATGTCCAAACCTGTGTAGCAGCGGATACTGTCCAATACACCTTTTTCACCGTCCACACGATAGGGAGTTACGTAATAGGTGTGTACTCCTTGTGCCGGGTTGTCGTCTACCCAAGTCATGGCAGCTCCGGTATTCACATTGGAAGAGAGCGTTGCCACTATGTTGTCTCTTGTGTCTCGTGCTATTGTGATCTTGGCAAGAGATGCGAGCGACTGTCTGTTCCAAGTGGTGGTCGGGTTTTTCCAAGTCAATTTAGCTTTCTTGTAGTCGCTGGCATCGTGTTGGGCATTCAATTCGTTTACACGAGCGGCAGCTTCTCTCTTGTCGGCTTTTTCAAATGGAATATAGAGCCCTCCGACGTTGTCTCCCATTCCGATCATGGGCGATGTAGTCGTTGCGCCCGTGGCAGGATCGATTTGGTGGATGTATTGATTGCCGCTCATCTCGGTCGCCAACCAATACAAATCTCCTGTTGTATGGTCGAAGTCCATGGTGTGAGAATAGTAGGGGATGATGGCATTACCCTCTCTCTTAATATCCTTGCGCGAATCTGCCACGACACTGAACTGCTTGTCGGGATCCAAGCGTTGGATGTAAGAGCCGATGTAATACTTGTCTTCTTTATCGGGTTGTCCGACACTTACCCAAAAATTGCCATCATAATCACAAGCTGCCCCCCAGGCATAGAAATCGAGGTCTTTTACAAAGGTGAATTTACCCGTTTGAGGATTTACTTCGTAAATGGCAGAGGCGGCTCTGTCGGTACGTGTGCTGCGCCCCACTCCCCAGCATTTGTTGCGCTTGTAGTCATAGGTCATTTCGTAGAGCGTGGGCCACTGTTTGTATTCCTCAGACTGATAGTTATACTCTATCAAAGACTCAATCTCCCCCGTAAGAGTGTTCACTTGAACAAAACGATTGGGGAGGTACTGCATGCCGTATGTGTACAAGGTAACCACATAACCAATGTACCTGTCGCCTATATAGGCTCCACAATGCAGGAACGTATGCTTCAGCGGATCATTGGGGGCGATAGCTGCCAGACGCTCTATCTCATAGGGTTTTTTGGAGAATAGGCGCACGATGTGCGGGCGTTCCACACGGTCGGTAATGGTACCCCCGAACAGTTGGACACCTTTACGTGTACTGCTGGCATTGTCCCAAACGAAATTGCTGCCGGGAGGTGTGTACATGGGTGTACTCATCTCCGTTGTTAATGCTGGGTAGGTGCCTTGGCGAGGCATGCCTTTTTCCACTTGAGCGGAAAGCAATCCCGCGGAAGCTCCCAACAAGGATAAACAAAGTAAAACTTTCTTTTTCATCTTGTTTCTTATTGTGTTAAAACTTAGTATTATGTTATCTTCATCACACCGGGTAGCACTCTATCCGCATTTACTTCGAGCATCATGGGCATTTCTTGAATGCCTTTTTGCCGTCAAATACTTTACGACCCATTTTTATATATTGCTTCACGCCGTCTTTATCGAGCGGGAAAAGTATTTCAAAAATACCTGCGGGGGAGTCGGGCTTCCTCATTTCTTTTGTACCAGGCTCCTCTTTGAGTTATATGTTTACCGGACTCTTCAGAGTTTGGTGCACTTGAGCAAGACTTGGCTTAAGCCCCAAACCTCCGAACAACGCAAAGATAAATAAAAAGAACAATAAAACAAATCTCTCCTCTTTCAAAAAGTATCAATTCTTTTTGAGGGTGTTGAAGTCCTTTCTTCGC
>JBGZIN010000046.1:0-9968 GCA_041848345.1 Porphyromonas sp. | reverse complement strand
GTATGGGCACGCCCGATCATATCATAGGCATACGCAAAGAGATACGTAAAGCCATCGGAAAAGAACCCGGAGATGTTGTCTGCGTGGAGATAAAAGAGCGGGAATAAATCCGTTGTAATAAAAAGAAAAACCTCTCTCTAATGCTGCCCAAAAGGCACGATCGGGAGAGGTTTTTTTATTGATGTGACCCGGGTGGGATTCAAACCCACGACCTTCAGAACCGGAATCTGACGCTCTATTCAGCTAAGCTACCGAGCCCAATTAAAGGGTGAACTTGCCAAGTGGAAAGCAAGTACTTTGCAAAAGTATAATTTTTTAGAGGATTATGCCCGCATGACTTGTTCCCTATCACGGAAAAAATAGAATGCTTGGAAGAGTAAAAGCCGATCGCATACAAATTTGAAATTGAATGCATACAAACTTCAATTTATATGCATACAAATGTGATTTTGTATGCATTCAATTTTTATTTTGTATGCATTCATTTTATCGCTGATACAGAACAGTTTATTTAATCACTGCTCTCTTCACGTACAGAAATGGGGTTGTTCGGGTGAGAATGATACCCTTCGGGAGATCCGGCATTGCCCCGATTATGGAGGGGAGGGTAGTAATTGTTCGAGTAAGAATAATACTTTTCGGAAAGGAGTGCTTTCGCTCGTTTTTTATTCTTTGATAGATATTACAGGTTAATGTTTGCAATTTTAATTTCTTTATTTATCTTTGTTTACAGAGGTGTATTTCGTTGAGATTGCAAAATAGATCTCCTGAATACCCGTTATTTACTAATACTTTATGATGCATTTTGCTTTTATGGAAGCCTTGGAAATGCTATTTGAATGAATATCGAATAAGTTGTAATTATATAATTAGTAAGAAAATGAAAAGGGTTCTGTCGTTTTTTCTCCTTTCATTGGGAGCATTGTTTATTGCCAAAGCACAGGTAGAGCAAGTTCGTGTGGTGTTTGCTTCGGATTTGGAGGCGATCCATTCCAAGCGTATTTTCGAGATAAATGCAGGAGTTTCTTCGGAAGTTCAACCCGAGAGCGATGGTTATACTTATTCTGTTACCAAGGGGGCAACAATTCGCATGGAAGTAACTCCTGCGGAGGGATATGTGGATTATTTGTGGTTTGAAGGAGCAGGCGAACGCGAGCGTGAAATAGCAAAATCGTATAACAAGAAATCCTATCAAATTGAGGATATATCTGCCTCTGTTACCACGGTTCGGGTGGACTGTCGAAAATTGGTTCCGATAACATTCATCGCTCCTAAGGAGGGATCCAATGGGAAGATGGTTCAGATTGATGAACAAGATGACTATGGGACGGAGATTAAACCAACGGAGCCAAATGGAGATGTGTATATGCTGCCCCTCAACGGCTCTGTTTATTTTGATTCTGCGGTAGATAAAGATCATTTTATTCTTTGTTGGCTTCTCGATGGTTTACCTTTTTCTGCCAAACCCGATATTTTCTATAAACAGAATATCTTTGAGGGAATGCACATAGAGGTGAAGTTCTATAAGTCGGGAGAGACACGCACTATTACCTATTCACAACCTAAAACAGCGGTTATCAAGTGTATGGATAGAGGGCAATATGGTTCTCCTGAAATAGAGAGTGGAGGCACGGTGGATCCGGGCAATGAGATCCTTTTTGAAATAGCTCCATTCGACAATCCTGATGGAAAGGTTGAGTTGCATCATTGGGTGGTTAATGGACAACCCTATATGAGTGGTAACAGTCTCTATACAGAAAACTCTTTATCGCTCTATGCATTTGAGAACTTGGAAGTCATCGCCGTTCCCATGGCAGAGTACGAAGCTCCCGAAATTAAACTTTCGATCTCTCCCGAAATAATTGACTTTGGTCCCGTTACTGCCGGGATAACAGTTTCCAAAACGGTTACGATTACAGCAGAAAATGCAATGGAAGAACTCACCCTTAAATTGAGAGATCCAATCCCCTCAATTACCCTTTCTCCCGACAGACTTCCCTCAACGGGTGGGGAAGTAACGATCTCTTATACTCCGCTTGCACGAGAAATTATAGACACGAAATTGATCTGCTCCACAGGAGAGGCGACGGCAAGCGTTCCCATAAAGGCGAAAGAAACCACCGATCTCGCATCTGTGGAGGGAGAGGAACTGCCATTCGTCCAATTGGGCAATCGTTTGGTTTGGAAGCAAGATATCTCTGCCAAAATATATACGACGGAGGGACGTTTGTTTGCTTTCGGCACTTTTTCAAAAGACACAGCATTCGTTTTGACTCCCAAACAGAGCTACATTGTTGTTGTCAATGGTGTGGCAACAAAAGTATCAATCCTCTAAATCACGGCTATGAATAGATTTATTCAACAGAGCATCTCCATTCTTTTGTTGCTCGGATGTGTGCCTTTCATAATGAAGGCTGCCACACTGCTCCCCGGCAAGCCGACTAAAGGATTGGGAACTGCCGATGCACCCTATGAAATCTCCATACCGGAGCATTTGGTTTGGATGGCAGAGGAGGTAAATAGAGGCAATCGCCTTACGGATGTTTATTTTGTGCAAACCGCCGATGTGGATTTATCTCAATCGAGAGAGCTGCATGGAGGAGAGGGATGGATGCCCATCGGAGGGTATTTCATGATCGGAGGTGTGCGCACCAAAACAGGTTTTGAAGGGCATTATGATGGTCAAGGGCATACCATTGCCCATCTTTATATCAATCGCCCGGAGAGTGAGTATCAGGCCCTTTTTGGCTACCTCTCCCGAGGGTCTGTACGCAATCTTGTCATTGAGGATGCCCGGGTGGTCGGGTTGGAAAATGTGGCGGCAGCATTTGCCTACACATTTGAGGCTTTGGTGGTGAACTGTCATGTCAAAGCCTCCGATGTCAATTGTAAGGCTTTCTATGGAGGGGGACTTATAGGATTTCAAGCATGGGGAACCACAGAGTACTCTTCTGCCGAAGCCACGCTGTATGGTCGTGATTACATAGGAGGGCTTGTGGGTTGGTGTGAGACAGGGAAAATAATCAATTCTCACTCCAAGGGAAAACTCCATGGAATCATATATAACGGAGTGCAACCCAGACACTGCGGAGGGCTTATCGGATACTGTAATAAATCCACGATAGAGCGTGTCTCTTGTTCTTCTGTTTTGATAGAAGGAGGCGAGTGGACGGGTGGTTTGATTGGCTCTGCCGAACAGTCGGAAATACGAGAGTCGATTAGCCGATGCGGTACAATCTCGGGGCTATCTTATGTGGGAGGTATTGCCGGTCGAACCAACGAATCTCAAATCCGCAACTGCTACACGACTTCTTCCGTTGTGGGAGAGCAATATGTCGGTGGGGTAACCGGCTTCTGTACATACAGTACGTCTCAGATAGATTGTGTCTATTCCACAAGTTGTGTATCCGAAGCATCGCCCTCTTCGATTTTCGTAGGTGCTGTTTTGGGAGGATATGGAACCGGAGTTGTCAAAAACGTCATTTATAACGGGTTGGTCAATCCTTCCTTACCGGCTATTGCAGGTCCCAACCAAGGAGATTGTGATGTAAAATCGAGATCATCGGAGGAAATGAAGCAAAGAGCTTCCTATCCTAATTGGGATTTTAATACGATTTGGATGCTCTCTCCCTCGTACAATGAAGGATTCCCCGTATTGAAATGGGAGACAGAGCCACAATGGAACAGCCTTACAAACATTACAGATCGCCAATCGGATCTTCGAGTTTGGAGCGTGGGAGATGCGATATATATCAACACTTCATCGGGAGAAGAGCTTCTGTTTGTGTATGGTATAGATGGAGTTTCCACCCCTTTTAGTCCTATTTCGGAGGGTGTGTACACTCTTTTATCAAAAACAAATTCCTCTATTCTGATCTTGGTGTCTCAGCGAAATGGAGAATTGTATGTAACCAAACGTATGTTGCCATGAACTTTTTTGTTTGTTGTTTTAAGCGAGCTTTTTGCTTACTTCTTGTGTTTTTTCCGATACTTTCCCGAGGGCAAAGTGAAATCTCTTTTTCCACGGCAACTTCCAAAGGAGAGAAACTTTACTTTTATCTGTCATCTCAAACAGAAGTGAAGATAGAAGGAGCCTCGGGAGAGGTCGTTAATGGAGCGTGGAATGAGGCGATTGTACAGAGTCCTACAATTAAACTTTTGGGAGATATTACAGTTGCCAATTTTACGCGCTGTAAACTTGAGCAAGTAGATCTTTCGCTCTGTCCTCACATAAGGGAGATCAGTTTGAGCTATAATCAGATAAAGCAACTGAATTTGGGCACCCAGAAGAGTTTAACATCGATCAAAGTTGCCGGTAATCGTTTGCCTGAAGAGCAGATGCGTTTGCTTGTGCAGAGTCTGCCGAACCGTACGTCTGCAACACCCGGTATTCTTTATGCCAAGGACTGTGAGGATGCGGAAGATTTGAATGTGCTCACCCCCGAAATGCTAAAGGATGCCAAGGCTCGTAATTGGCAGATCAAGATTTGTGTTTATTCTTCTGAGAAGAAACTTGATGAGTGGGTAGAGTATAATGGCTCGAATGACTTATTGGTGGAAACGCTAACTGTCGAGCCGTGGAATTTATTCGTGGAAGGAAATTCCTTACATGTGGATGGAGGAGATGTTTCATTGTCGGTTCAGATATATACCATAGGAGGAGAATTGATATATACGCATAAACAAGAAGGCGCATGTATCGTAGAGGGATTATCCAAAGGCAGCTATCTTGTCTCTCTTTCCGATGGATGCAATACCTCCACTCGAAAGGTGCTGATACCATAGGAGGTTGAGGGTATATCAGCTTTTCATCCTTAGTGCCGTTGATTGCAATAAGGTTGGTAGCATAGAGTCTCGGAACCTAATTGATCGGTTTTTTCTTAAAACTTGAAAGTAGTGGTTCCGAGGTTCTGTTCTTTTATTACCGGTTGGTAGTTTGTTCTTTTTATTGCTTTTTATGCTTGCTTTAGTCCATCAATTCAATGCCATTATCCAACTTTAATTGTACTTTTGTTTGTGGAGAAAATGGGATAAAATGGATGTATTGAAGGAAATAGCGCACCCAATAGAGGCGTTTCGTAAGGCTTTTGAAGCATCTTTCGCCACCTCTTTTCAGAGTAGTTCGGGTTTGGTACAAGATGCGCTGACGCATGTGAATGCAACAACAGGCAAGCATATACGCCCCTTGTTGTTGGGGCTTTGTGCAGGTTTGTGCGGTTCGTCGCCTACTGAAGAAAGTGTAAACTCGGCTGTTCTTTTGGAATTACTCCATTCCTCTTCGCTTATTCACGATGATGTGATAGACCAATCCCCTCGCCGTAGAGGAGCTTTAACGCTCAATGCCATGTATAGCAACCACGTGGCTGTGCTGGTGGGTGATTATCTTCTTTCAATGGCTTTTATGCGTGCCACGGAGTCGGGTAATAAAGAGCTTATGCGCATTGCTGCATCGGTGGGAAAAGAGCTTTCGGAAGGAGAGTTGCGCCAAATAGAGGCAGCACAGAGCCACGAGATGACCACCGAAGAACAATACATAACGATCATAGAAAAGAAGACAGCCGCTCTTTTTGAGGCATTTGCTTTTTTGGGGGCACGGAGTGTGGGTGCCACTAACGAGCAGTTGTTGCTTTGTGCTTCCATTGGGAAAAATTTGGGATACGCCTTTCAGATAAAGGATGATATACTCGATTATTCCCCCTCCAAAGAAATTGGTAAACCGACAGGAAATGATATTTTGGAGGGGAAAATAACCCTTCCCTTGATCCATGCCTACAAAGAGTCGTCTGCACAGGAACAAGAAAATCTTCGTATGTGGATAGCACGTGCACCCGAGGATCCGCAAGCACTGACCCTCTTGATGGACTATGTGCACCGTTCAAAAGGGATAGGCAAAGCACACGAGAAACTTTTGGAATATGCAGAAAAGGCAATCGAAGCCATTCAACTTTTTCCTCAATCCCCTTATCGCACATCTCTCCTGCGCTTGGTCGATTTCCTAATAGGGCGCAATTACTGACGCAGCACATAGACTTTATCATTTCTTTTTCTACAAAGGGCAGGGCTTGGGAAGGTGTTTCCTCTTTGTGACGAAATCCATTTGCTGTGTACACATTCCCCAACGAGTTGCAGCAAAGGCTCGAAAATAGACGAAAATCGTTTGAAAAAAAGGATTTTCTACTGCCTTTATCGGCTTCGTTAGAAGGGATTTTACCATTAGGAGGAATAGAGAAATATGGCTGTTCTTTTTGAAAATCCATTCAGGTTAATGGCTTATTATCAGTGTTTTTTATTTCGTAATTTATTCTCTACCTTTGCTCCCGGTGATTTTTGCGATAATTAAATAATGGATAAACACCATAGGATTGTACTCTTTCTATTCCTTTTGCTTTCCCTTGTCTCTTCTATGAGTGGACAGGAGAGAGGGAGTCGAGTGGATAAATCGCAGCCACCGCTTTTGAACTATTTGCAAAAGAATAAAGCCAACTTGATAGACTCTCTCACGAAGATTGCCCATGGTAAGGAGCTTTGCTTTGCAGAAGAAAAAGTGCCTGATATAGTGCGTAACATTATTGCCGATGGGCGAAAATATCTCGGGAAACCATATAAATGTAGAGGTATAGCCCGATGGCCGCTTGATTGTTCCGGGTTTCTTTGTTTCATTTTTGGCAATCAAGGTGTTTCTTTGGCACGAACCAGCTATGCCATGCATACGGAATGCAAAAAGGTAGAAACTCCCAGAGTGGGTGATTTGATCTTCTTCAAAGGAACGCGCAGGCACAGACCTAATGGAGTAGGGCATGTGGCCATGGTAGTGGAAATTAAGGATGGCATTGTTTACATGATGCACAGCTCCTCAAGGGGTATTGTTTGGGAAAACTTCACGGGACGCAAGAATTATGAGAAGCGTTTCGTTTCATTTGGGCGCATTTCGGCTTTGAATAAACATTGGCAAGCTGAACGATAAGAAAATATAGCCCCAATAACCTCATCGATATAAAAATATTAAGTTCTCTGTCGGAATAATTTGCAAATATATTGTTTTAATCACCTTTGTGAAAAGGTTTGTTGTAAATAGGGAGCAGGCTCCCTTATATATGTTTTTCTAAATAGAATTGTTGTATGAAAAAGAGAGGTTTTTTGATAATGGCTCTACTATTTTCTTTATTAAGCACAGTATTATTTACAGCTTGTGAGCCGACGAGCCAGACGTTGAGAGATCCCAATAACTTGCGTCCATCCGTTTCTGCGACTATTAAGCAGGAATTCCCCTTGAATATAGATCTTGCAGCTTTTAATCAATCAATCCAAGGATCCGAGTTAAGAGAGGCGACAGGGCGTGTTTTGTATCACTCTGCATTGAAGTGGGATTTGGAGGAAATTTGTAGAAAAGCAGGCTTTTCTTCAGATAAACTGAAGCAACTTGAGATACAAGAAATAACGATAAAAGCACAAGCTCCGGTAGACTATAATGTGGGCTTTTTCCGTAAACTCAGTGTTTTTTTGGGAGAGCCTTTGGCTCTATTTGCCGAGAGTGATGATGAAAAAGATCAAAATCAAATTACTTTCGTACTCAAGCAGACGGATTTATTGCCTCTACTCAAGAGCGGTGGTTTGCCCATAAAGTTGGTTACGACACAGATGGAAAATGCTCCTGTGGCAGAATCTTTGACATTGCTCATCTCTTTCAAAGGTGTTATCAAAATCGAGCAATAACCACCAAGAAAAAGAAGGTAGATAGGTATGAGAAGGCAGGTATTTTTGCTATTTCTTTCGGGATTTGTAATCTTTTCTTCGTTTGCAGCACAGAGGTTTTCCGTGGCGGAAAGTATGCCCCCTGCGATTGAAAAGAGCTTCTTTTCGAGAGATCGTGTCTTTGTACAGAGTCCCCGAGGAGAGGAGCCGACTTCAACTTCAAAAGAAACCGCTTCTCCGTTTGATTTTGGAGCTGCTATTGGGGTGCGTTTGGCTGCTTTGGATGGGTTTCAATTTTCGGGAGCCTTCCGTTTTATGCCCGAATTAACCGCTCGTGCCGGTTTTAGTTTTATCCCTCGAATAAGCACTTCGATGGATTTTCATTTAGGTGAAGATGATATTCCCTCTTCTCAAGAGGGAAGTTTGCTGAACGCGCTCTATATCCGGGGAACTTCGTCTATAAGTAGCTTTCAGGGGCATTTCTTGCTGGATTATCACCCTTTCAAAAGTAGTTCTTTCCGTTTTACAGGTGGGTTTTATTTAGGAAGTCATCGCTTTAATGCGGGAATTGCCATTTTAGATTCGAAGACGCATCAACCGATTACTTGGGACAATGAAATCTTCGATAAAGATGGGAACAATACAATAACGATCTTGGATCCTAACTACCCTGAAGATAAAATTGTGGTGAAGCCCGGTTCCGATCTTTCATTAGAGGTCGGTGCAAATTTGGGGCGCTTTTTCAAGCCCTATTTGGGCTTCGGAGGGGGATATAACGTGCCCCAAACTCCCGTTTCTTTTGTATGGGATTGTGGGGTGATTTTTTCGGGAAAACCTCGGCTTTACTCCCCAAATGTCATCGAAGGAGATATTAATACACTACTTGAATACTCTTCGGAAGCTCGGAAAGCAATTTCCTACATGCAGATATTGCCTCATGTCAGCGTGGGAGTTTCTGTAAGGTTATTCTAATTGTTGCAGAAAACTCTCTCTACGGGTTAAGGGGATTACTCTCCAAAACAAGATAGAAAGCGTAAGAAAAGGTTCTGCCTGATAAGCTAAACAGAACCTTTTTCAAAAAGATAAGTTCCCTCTCGGGGGATACTTGATATTGTTGAATTCTTTTTTCACTTGAAGAACTCTTTCTTCATACTTTCTTCCGTGAGGTATGATAAGAAAGAGTTTCTTCTTTTTGGTTGAGCGATTGTCTGCTAATGCAATTTCGGTTTTCAGTTTTATTCAGAGGGTTTTCCCGAATATCCATACGCATTAAAAGAGAGAAAATGGGCATAATAGGGACTATATGGAGAGGAAAAACCCTCCATTTTTACTGAATTTCTTCGATCGCTTTCTTTAGATTATCCATCAAACTGCTTGCCCCGATGCGGAACAGTTGAGGGGTAAGCCACTCTTTCCCGAGGATTTCCGAGATGATACAATAGTATTTAACGGCATCTTCCGCTGTGCGTACACCTCCTGAAACTTTTATTCCTATACGCCTATTGTAGCGTTTGTGGTATTCTTTGAGCACACAACACATGACATAAACAGCCTCTAAAGTTGCACCCGGAAACTCTTTGCCTGTGGAGGTTTTTATGAAATCGGCACCACTGAAGAGAGACAATATTGAAGCTCGGCGGATGGCTTCCGGCTCTTTCAATGCCCCCGTTTCTAAGATTACTTTAAGAAGAGCACCACGACAAGAGGCTTTTTGCTCTTCAATTTCCAATACAGCGGAAGAGTAGTCTTCACTGAGGAAATGGTTTAGGTTGAGGACTATATCTATTTCATTTGCTCCGGAAGCAACACTCAGGGCTGTTTCTGCATACTTTATTTCCTCAAAAGTTTGTGATGCAGGAAATCCGCCACTCACTGCCGC
Organism: Porphyromonas sp.; assembly: GCA_041848345.1. GTDB lineage: Bacteria > Bacteroidota > Bacteroidia > Bacteroidales > Porphyromonadaceae > Porphyromonas. Next base: position 397 of record JBGZIN010000046.1, on the reverse strand, counting down.
TATATGTACACTTTCTACTTTTAAGTGCTTTTTTACCGTAGAAATCTGTGCGGGATAGACACAAACAGCTGCAACGTTGGGCTGAGCGTTGTTTTCTTTTGCGTGCTTATTGACACTTTCTACCATTGTTTTGATACTTTTCTCTGTATCGGTTGCCGATAGGGAGGTTAGATCTATGGTACTGTACAAGAAAGACAACGTCTCTTTGCTGTACGCTTTGTCATAGTTTTTTTGCACGATCTCTCCTACTTTAAGAGTGATTGCTTCTTGAGAAAGGGTAGGCGAGAAGAGCTCAAAAGTCTCGATATATTTATTCTTTTCCATGTTTCTAATTGATCAATTTGGGGTTATTCTTATGACGTAGTTGGTCTCTGTTTGTTTTCTTGGCTATATTCTT
>JBGZIN010000045.1:0-4190 GCA_041848345.1 Porphyromonas sp. | reverse complement strand
GGCACTCTCTTCCCTTTCCGCTCATACTAACTTTCCACTGACATTTCGGGTTCCATTGGAGAATCTGAACAAGGGGCATTACTACCTCTTATTGAGTGAATCGGAACTAAATAACTTGAGAAACTTCATGGCGGATCTCACTCGCTTGAGAGTGGATTACAAGTATGTGGGAAATAAGCGTGTAATGGAAAAGAGAAAAGGCAAGACTTGCGAAGAACTTCCCGAATACTATGCGACCCCTGATACTATGGGAGGAACTCCTCAGTACCTCAGTACGAGGAAGGTTAGAAATTCTCTTCTTGAAACGTATTATCATTGGGTACGTTTTGGCAAAATATATCCGACGAAAAAGAGTGATATAAAACGAATGAGTTTGTCCGAAGCTCAGCAAGAGATATTTACGATGCCTTCATTTAAGAAGGAACTGAGAAATATCAAAGTGGGAGACTTAGTGAAGAAGAAAATTGTCACAGATGTCGAATTGGATCACTTGTTGGATTATCTATTGGAAAAACGAAAGGAATTGGAAGACGCAATTATTCCTGCAAACCGGATAGAGGTTAATGGTCAGATTTTCTACAGAATAGACGCCACAAAACTTCCATAGAACGAACTTCTAAAGAGCCCTGTTAAAGAGCATTGTTTCTTTAACAGGGCTTTATGACAATAAAAGAACTGAGTCCTCACTCTTTGATTAGGTGGGCAAGGGTCGGATCGGCTTTGATGCGTTCCGTCTCTGAATCCACAAGGGATAGCACCTCTTGTTTGATTGATTTGTAGTTGGCTTCGATGGTCTCTTTGAGATTGTCGGAGCCATCTTCGTTTGTGAAGTCCGCTATCATAGGAATAGGTTGGTAAGCTTTCGTTTCAGCAGAGACCTTGGCGGTATCGACAACTATTTCAGCGTGGAAAATCTTCTGGTCGATGCGTTCATCGAAGTTGTCGGATACGGCACCGACAAACATTCCTTGTGTGAGGTTTGAAATCTTGCTTGCAGGGATAAGACTGTCCATCTGAGTAGAGATCGAAGTGGATTTATCGTTGCGGTTGATAGTCATCGACTGCCGTTGCTGAAGCACTTTGCCGAATCGTTCGGAGAGTGTCTTGGCAGTTTCTCCCACGACTTGCCCGGAAAAGACATTCCCCACTGTGTTCTGTATTACCTTACTTTCCTTGTCGCCATAATCCCTTGTTAATTGGCTAAAATCTTGAAAGCCCAAGCATACCGCCACCTTATTACTTCGTGCAGTGGCAATCAGGTTGTCCAATCCACGAAAGTAGATTGTGGGCAGCTCGTCGATAATCACAGAGGATTTGAGTTGCTTCTTCTTGTTGATGAGCTTCACGATACGGCTGTTATAGAGTCCCAATGCCGCCGAATAGATGTTTTGTCGGTCGGGGTTATTGCCTACAACCAACACCTTCGGCTCATTGGGATTGTTGATGTCGAGTGAGAAATCATCGCCCGTCATCACCCAGTACAACGCCGGTGAAATCATCCTTGACAAAGGAATTTTCGCCGAAGCAATCTGTCCCTGAAGCTGGTCTTGTGCACCGCCCTCCCAAGCATCCATAAAAGGAGAAAGGTAGTTGGCAAGATCATCATAGGAAGTGAGTATCGGGAAGATCTGAGCGTAGGGTCGGTTTAGAAACTCTATGGCATGGGGAAAGGTGCAATACTTGCCACCATCGTAAATCTTCAGATACCAAATGATGGCTGCAAGCAAGATAATCGGTGACTCAACAAAGAAATCCCCTTGCTTCTGTATCCACGTTCTATTTAGATTCAGCATAATGGTGAGGGAAGACTCGTAGGCGTCGGATATGTCTGTCATAAAGGTGGGATTAATGGGATTGCACCGATGCGACTTTCTCGGATCGTCGAAGTTTATCACATAGAACTGCGGCTTTACCTTGTAAGCATCCAAATGATGAAGCAGGTGATTGTAGGCTATCTCTGAAAGATCTGGGAACTTGTAATCGTAGATATACATAGCAAAGCCTTTTTCAATCTGTTGCTTGATATAGTTGTTTACAATGGCGTAGGACTTTCCCGACCCCGGTGTGCCGAGCACCATCGAGGCACGGAATGGATTGACTACGTTAATCCAACCCTTGTTCCACTTCTTTTTATAATAGAAGCGTGTTGGGAGATTCACCGAATACTCATTGGTCATCAGTCGAGTTTCCTGCATAAAGCTCTCGTTCTCTGTATTGAAAACATCGTCCATCAAGTTGTTTTTGAGTAAACGGCTCATCCACACGCCCCCCATTAAGAGACAGATATACCCCACAGACAGCGTGAAGATATAGAGTGTAGCAGCCCCGACCTTTCCAATGGGCAACGCCAACAGCCACCAATTGAGAAAGAAGAATACAAACCCGGAGAAAAGCACTGTCCCAATCTTTGGCCACGTGATTTTCTCTTCCTTCACTCCTTTCGTCCCCAAGCAAGAGAGAGCAAGAAACAATACGCAAAAGAGTTTCGTCCAGAGGATGGAACTAAATAAACCTGTCGTCCTCTGAAAATTCATCAGTATCTTATCTACTATACCAAGCGTAAATCCCCATGTATGGAACGCTTCGTAGCAGAACCAGTAACAGTTGGCAAGTAGGAATATCACCGATATTCCCCGCATAAAGTCCATGACTTTACCTAACGCCCTTAAATCATCTTCTTGTGCCATAATTGATATGTTTTGTTATTTGAAAATTCTCTTGTGATGCCGGTCTGACGAACGGCTGTGTAACACCCCTTTCTCTCCTGACAAAGAAATCGCCGGCATGTGATCGTTCGTAAAACTTTCGGTATCTAATCTTATCTTTTCTTTCGTTTAAGATTGACTTTACTTTGTCTGCGGAGCTTGCGTTGCCAAGCCGCTTCCTTCCAATCATCGTTGCTCGTGGATGTAAAAGGTTCACCTACCAACTCTTCTATGAGTTCATCGACAAGGTTAGTTCCTTCCTCAGTGTCTTGTTGCAAGGGTTGAACGGTTGGCGATTGTTCCAAATGGACAGACGAACTGCCATAGAGTGCTTCATCCAAGAGTGGGTTGTTTGTTGGATTGGAGAAATAGGTGTTGAATACATTGGCTGCGTATCCCTTACCCAATCGTGAACCATTGAGGGCTATGCCTTCTTCATCGTCAATGAAAGTAATACCATAGATACGTCCGCTATCGTTCTTGCGGATAACTACTCGTAAGTTCTGCTCTTCCAATCTTCGCAGTAATTCTTGCTCCGTTTGGGGAGAGGTACGCATTGCCTGTAACACCTTGTTCCTTATGGTTGGTATTAGTGGCCTGATGGCTTGCTTGGATTTCTGTATCTTGTTCTGTACGGCAGTATAGCCCACACCACGACCAATGTCTGAGGCGTTAATAGGCGTACTGATTTTGTTACCGTTCATGTCTGTCGTCACGTAGACCAAGCCGTCGTATTTCTTTCCTCGAAACTCCGTCTTCACTTCTTCAATCGCAAGATTGTATTTCCTCAGAATGGCGTTCAATTCACCCAAGGAACAGAAGCGATAATGCTTCAGCACCATGTGAACAACGCTTGCGACCTGCTCTTTGATGTTTCCTTTCGAGGTATCCACTTTGGGCGTTTCGGTTACCTCCTTTTCAGCAACTTCTGAACTTGGAATGAGGTTGTATTTTCGCTCCAAGTCATCGGTAATCTTCTTACTTCTCCTGCCCTCGAACTTGTCATTGATCTTCCTTCTATTACCATCTACCCGAAGCGACACGATATGTATATGCTCACGAGCGATGTCGTTGTGCTTGAACACGATGTAGGGTTGTTTGCCATAGCCGAGTGCCTCCATATACTCCTTGGCTATCTGCGTGAGTGTTTCATCAGATAGTTTCTCGTCCGGGTGCGGATTGAGCGAACAATGAAACACCGTCTTCTTCGTTCGGCATTTCTCCGGGAGAGCTTTCTGCATATCGCTAAGCACCTTATCCATTCGGAAAGTACCATCAAAGGCTTCCCTCAAGTCATTGACGCATAGGACGGATGCCTCATTACGCTCCACCTTTTTGAAGTTGTAGCCCAACGCCCCTCCGAGATTTTCTGTAGCTGAAATCTTGGCAATCATACCCGCTGTTATCTGTTATCAAATTGTTCGGTCAGTTGGATGGCTTTCTGCTGTAGCGTAATGATTTGAGCTGACAAATTCTCCAACTTTT
>JBGZIN010000044.1:0-110515 GCA_041848345.1 Porphyromonas sp. | reverse complement strand
TCGTCATCCGTGGGATTGAAGCGTAAGGACTGTTTGAAATTCTCAATGGCAGGGGCATATTGCTTCAATTTGAGCTGAGCATTGCCGATGTTGTGGAATAATTGAGCCGCTTCTTTTTGGTTTTCGATGTTTTTTGTCGGTATATTACCATACACTTCCAAGGCGTCTTTATACTTTCCTTGCTCATAGAGTGCATTGCCCAGTCCATATCGCAGAGCCACTTCTGTGGAGTCTTGCACGAAAGCTCTACGATAGAACCCTTCCGCTTGAGCATATTCCTTGCGCGCCATTGCCTTATTTCCTTTGCGAAGAAGGATGCGCGCCGTCTCTTGTGCGCCTACGCAGAGAGGTATGAATGAGAGAAAAACAAAAGCGAACGTCTTCAGTTGCATTAGTTGAATAGTTTTATGCGAGCGAAAAAACGATTTTTACGAGGCAATATGACCTCCATAACCAATAAAAGAACGAGGGCGATAAAAGCAAACCATCCGAAAAGTTCATGCCTGTTTTCCGTATAGTTGGTGACAACCGCTTGAGGAAGTTTTTGCAGTTCCTTATACATTTTCGTGGCAAGAGCGGAGGCATTACCTCCTTGTACAAAAGCTCCTCCTCCGATAGCAGCCAATTCTTCGCATATGTCGGGATTGGCACAGGTTATCACTTGCTGACCGTTTTCATCCAAGAGGTATTCATCTTGTCCCGACAGAGGGATGGGAGCCCCTTGGGTGGTACCTATCGAAGCAGTGTATATCTTGATCCCTTGTGCGAGAGCCATCTTGGATCTTTCCAAGGCATCGCTATCGTGGGTCTCACCGTCGGAGAAAATGATAATCGCTTTTCCCACATCTTTTCGATGGGAAAAGGAGGGGATGGCAAGATCGATGGCACGTCCTATGGCACTGCCTTGGTTGGAGATCATCTCGGGGTCGGCATCTTGCAGGAAAGATTTGACCATGTTCAAATCTGTTGTGATGGGTAGCTGTGTATGTGCGGAGCCGGCAAAAACGATAATGCCTATCTTACTTTTGTCCAATTTGTCTACCAATTTCAGCAGACTCAGCTTGGCAAAGGAGAGACGGTTTGGGGAGAGATCTTTTGCCAGCATGGAGTTGGATATGTCCAAGGCTATGACAGCTTCTATCCCCATTTCCTCTTTCGGTTTTTCACTGCTTAGCGTTTGTTGTGGTCGTGCCAGCATGAGTATAACGGAACTCAAGGCGAGCAAAAGGAGTAAATGGCGGACAATACGCCTTGCATTCGACGCTTCCGGTTGCAGTTGATCAAGGAATGAACTTTCTGCATAGCGGAGTTGCTCTTTCCTTCTTCTGTAAAGGTCTATCCCCCCCAATCCCACAAGAGGAATGAGGAGTAGCAGTAACCAAAGGTATTGAGGGGTGGCAAAATACATACTCTGTCTCTTTGTGATTAAGGGTTTATCCTCAGAATGGTGGTGCGTAACAGAAAAGAGAGGAGCAGAGAGAGGAGAGCCAATATGCCCCAAATGGGGAACAACTCTTCGTAGGCTTGAAAGCTCTTGGTCATCAGTCGGCTTTTCTCCAAACGATCGATCTCTTTGTATATGTTTTCAAGACTCTTGTTATTCGTGGCTCTGAAGAAACTGCCACCGGTGGTTTCGGCAATATCTTTGAGTGTGTTTTCGTCTATTTCAACAGGCACATAGTCGATAACGGTGCCAAAATTGGTCTCTCTGGGATAGGGAGCTTCTCCATGCGTACCCACCGCCACAGTGTATATGCGTATGCCCAAAGAATGGGCAATAGAGGCTGCCATGGAGGGAGTGATGCTGCCTCTGTTGTTGGTCCCATCGGTTAGGAGTACGATGATTTTGCTTTTGGTAGGGCTTGCTTTTAGTCGGTTGCAAGCGGTGGATATGCCTAACCCGATGGCAGTCCCGTCATCCAAAATACCCATGCGTACGTTCTCAAGTCGGTTGAGAAGAGTGGCATGGTCTGTGGTAAGTGGGCATTGTGTGAAGCTTTCCCCCGAAAAGACTACTAACCCGATATTGTCATTGGGGCGATTGGCAATGAATTGTCGAGCCACAGAGATAGCTGCCGAGAAGCGATTAGGCTCCAAATCCATGGCAAGCATGCTGCCCGAGGCATCGATGGACAACATAATGTCGATACCTTCTACCGAATCTTTCTGCCAGCTGTTGGTGTTTTGTGGTCGGGCAAAAGCTATGATCAAAAAGCCAATGGCAAGCATATTAAGCCCAAAGGGTAAGTGGCGCAGATGGGTGCGTAGCCCTCCATCCGTCAGTCGATACCATGACGATAAACGCAGTGAAGCATGGCGCGTCCTGTGCGTAAGAATATAGAATAGGGTTACAGCCGGTATGAGCAGCAGCAACCAAAGCAGATGAGGGTGGAGAAAGTTCATGCTTCGCTCCTCCTTTCTGTTTTTTCTTCCCCACCTTGTACTTCTTTAGTTTCTTGTTGGCAATGAATAGACTCAATGAAACGAACTATTCTGTCGAAGTCTTGGGCACATTCCTCGCTGCCGATGGCTACATTGGCAAATTTCGCCCAATCACTGTTGCGCATGAATTGCAGCATCTCTTCCTTTTGAAGCAATGCTGTATAGCCCTCTTTTTGCAGAGAGTGCACAAGTTGTTGGGAAGTCATTTCCAAAGAGTTGATGGATAGTAGGGAGTAGAGGTATGACCTGAGAAGCATATCCAATGCGGTGTAGTACTCTTCCACTAAGCCTTTTTGGGGAAGTTGGCGTGTGTGAAGTGCATCCATATCGGCATGAAAACGCTCTAAAAGGGTGCGTTCATCTTTGGGACCGGACAGCTCTTTGCGTCGAGCAAGTCGTCCTTGGTAGTAACGATAGAGTAAGAATAAGATGGATAGAAAGAGCAACCCTCCCAGAGCTAACACCCACGGGCGTGCCAATATCCATATATCGTGGAGTGTGTAGTCCCGCTCCCAGGCGCCTTTTAGTCCAAAAAACTCCTCGAGGTGTTCTATATCCACCTCGGGGAGATTTACTTTTAAGTAGAGCGGTTCTTTGGTGTACACCTCTTCATTGCCCACACGCACACCGAAAGCAGGAAGAGCAACCAAGGTAGAATCAAAAGATGTAACCACCATCTCTGCGGAAAGTTCTTTGAGCGATTCGGTCAAATGAACCGTATCGACCACTCTGAAAGCGAGAGCTTCGGCTCTGTGTAGGGCAGTGTCGGGCGGTACTATCAGAAAAGTGTTATCCAAATCATTGGTACGTATTTTCAAGCGGATTAGTGCTTGCTCTCCGATTTGTATCTCTCCGGGTTCTATGCGTGCGCTGATACCTACATTCTGCGCCACAAGAGAGGTGGCAGAAAGGAGCGATACAATGGCTATAACAGTGCGTAAAAATGCTTGCATGATACCTCAGCGATGTGAAAATATTTTCAGAAGAGCCTTGACAAAATCGGCTCCCGTGCTCACTTCTGCATATTCGATGCCGTAGAGCTTCATGGCATTACGACGCTCTTCTCGAGCCTTTAAGTAGCCTTCTTCATAGGCTTGACGCACTTTTCGAGAGGAGGTATTCACCCAGCGAGTGGCACCCGTTTCCATATCTCTAAACTGTACCAATCCCATCGCAGGGAGTGCCTGCTCTCGTCGATCTGCTACCACAATGGCGATCAAGTCGTGCCTCCGAGCGGTCAAACGTAGTTCGTTGCGATACTGTTCGCTGTTCCCATTGGTCATGAAATCGCTGATCAGAAAAGTGGTGGCTCTCTTCTTTACCAATTTATTCAACACGGAGAGTGCCTCTTCAATTTTTGTCGAAGTGCCTGTGGGGGTAAAACGGAGTATTTCTCTTATTATGTATAGGATATGCTTCTTGCCTTTGGCGGGAGGAATGTATTTCTCCACAGAGTCGGTAAAGAGCATTACCCCCACTTTATCCTTATTTTCAATGGCAGAGAATGCCAACGTGGCAGCTATTTCGGCGACCAACTCTCTTTTAGTCTCCCCGATAGTGCCGAAATCAAGGCTGCCGGACATATCAATAGCCAGCATTACGGTTAGTTCTCGCTCCTCCTCAAATACCTTTACATAGGGGGTATTGTAACGTGCCGTAACATTCCAATCGATGTCTCGTATATCGTCGCCCGGTGTGTAACCACGTACCTCACTGAAAGTCATCCCCCTACCTTTGAAGGCGGAGTGATATTCTCCTGAGAAGAGTTCTTGACTCAGCCCACGTGCTTTGATCTCTATACGTCGCACTCGGTGGAGCAGGTCGTTGCTGGTGAGAGGCATTGGAGAAGACATGAGTTATACGGGAAACTAAATGGGGAGATCAGGGTACAACCACCTTGTCGAGAATTTCTGTAATGATGCGGTCTGCGGTCCAATCATTGGCTTCGGCTTCATAGCTCAATCCGATGCGATGGCGCATAACATCGTAGCAAACAGCACGAACATCTTCGGGTAATACGTAGCCTCTCCCTTCAATGAAGGCATAGGCACGAGCTGCCAAAGTAAGATTGATGGATGCCCGTGGCGATGCTCCGCTTTGGATCATCGGTTTCAAGTGGGCAAGCCCTATCTCTTCGGGGTATCTTGTGGCGAAAACAATGTCTACTATGTATTGCAGTATCTTTTTGTCCACATAGATCTTTTGTACCACTTGGCGTGCTCTTTCGATTTCGGCAGTGTCTACAACGGGAGAGATGGAGGGCAGGCTGCCCTTCATGTTGAGCTGAATTATGGCACATTCTTCCTCTTTGCTTGGGTAATCGATGCAGACTTTGAGCATAAAACGATCCACTTGGGCTTCGGGCAGAGGATACGTACCCTCTTGTTCTATGGGGTTTTGAGTGGCCATTACCAGAAACGGAGTCGGGAGTGGATAGGTCGTGTCGCCAATGGTCACCTGATGCTCTTGCATTGCTTCGAGCAATGCGCTCTGTACCTTGGCAGGGGCTCGGTTGATCTCGTCAGCCAACACAAAATGGGCAAAGATGGGACCTTTCTTAACAACGAATTCTTCCGTTTTCAGACTATACATGAGCGTACCGATTACATCGGCGGGGAGAAGGTCGGGCGTAAACTGTATGCGACTGTATTCCGAACGAATGAGTTGCGACAAAGTTTTTATAGCCAACGTCTTGGCAAGCCCGGGCACCCCTTCCAAAAGTATGTGTCCGTCCGCAAGAAGTCCTATGAGTAGAGAGCGGACGAGGTGCTCTTGACCGATGATTGACTGCCCCATGCCGGAGAGGATTTTCTGAACGAACCGGCTCTCCTGTGCAATCTCTGCATTGAGCTGGTGGAGGTCTTTATGTGGTTCCATTGTCTCTTTTCTTATTTCTATATGGCGCAAAAGTACGAATAATCACCGATTAACTCGATGGCTTGCCCGGAAACATTTCTCACCCATGGCTCTGTTCGCTGCGGCAAGCGTTGAGGCAAAAGAGCGGAACTCCCCAATGGAAAAGAGTAAGGATGGGGTATTCACCCTCAATTTTATTCATAAGGAAAGAAATCGAAGTAGTCAGCCGAAAGTTGGAAAAGATGGGATTGAGTGCTCTCTTCGGATGCATTCGACTCTTGAATTTCAGCCTTTCATGGCGAGAACTCGGAGCGTGTAATTAAAGAAATGTTTGCGTGGTTATTGGGGAGAAAGAACGTATAAAAAGGCATCAGTAAGCGTAACTCTTTTGTTGCGGTCTTGACAGTCGTAAAAAACGTACGAAAAGGGTGTTTCGTTTGAATGCATTCAATTCGTAATTTCAATGCATATAAAATCGTTTTTCAATGCATACAAATTGGAGTTTGTATGCATTCAATTTTGAGACTGATTGCTTTCGATACTGTTTACCTTTCCTAAGAGCCTTGTATTGTGCAGGATAGAGGAAAAGAAACTCCCCGAAAATGAAAAGTCATTTTCGAGGAGTTATTGTTTTCGTATTCAGATAATTATTGCTCTTTCAACTCAAGGATGCGGAGCTCCAAACGCTCTGTCTTATTGTCCTCTATTTGGTCCAGTATAAGGAAGGCTTCGAGTTTGCGAGTAGGGTCGGTGGCACGGAAGGCGCGCTTCCCTCCCACTTTGTAAATATCGCTATCGACGGTCGGGAAACCATAGTTTGTGAAAAACTCTTTCTTGTCCATGGCTCCGAAAGTACCCTCTTTGAACATACCAATCGCACGGATCATATTGATTTTGTTCGATTGAGAATGGTGGTAGGCAACCCCCAAGAAGGTAACATCCTCTTTCTTTTCTGAGAATTGATAGGAGACAATTTCCTTTGTATCATCCGGATAGAAAGTCTTGTGTTGCCATTTTTGGGAAAGCATTGCCGCAACAATCTCGAGCTTAGCCTCTTTCATGGCAGAGAAATCTTTGGGTACGTAGATGTCACCTTTGAAAAGCGTCGGGTCATAAGCCCTATCTTTCGATACACTTACTTTCACTTCCGCAGTTTTGCTGCCTGCCTTTACGGTAATAACGGCATTGCCTTTGGATACGGCAACAATATGTTTTCCCTCCACTTTTACAATACCGGCGTCGGACGAAGACAAAGAATAGGATTGCGAAACAGGAGTTAATTTAACTTTGATGTCGGCAGCATCGTTGTTTTCCAAGGCGAATAGGAGGCTTTCTTCCACAGCCATGGTAACTTCGGTAGGTGTTACGGAGAGCTCAATGTTGTCTTGAGGTCCGTTTTTTTCTTTACAAGAAGTGAATACTCCCCCCATACAGAGGAGCAGTGCGGTACAGATAAATAATGCTTTTTTCATTGTGATGTTATTTGGTTATTATTAGATGTATGTCAATAGAGTGTGAATGCTTCTTAGCGTTTCCAGAAAACGGGGTGCAAGATACTAATAACCGTGAATACTTCCAAGCGTCCTGCCAACATGATCAAACTCAAAATACCTTTTTCAAAGCCGGTCGCCTCGGCGAAGTGCATCGAGTATTTGCCGAACGAGGGTCCGACATTACTGATACAGGTAAATGTGGCAGAGGCTGCCGTGATGAAACTGTTTTCGGTAAGTGTGAGCGCGACAATGCCGATGAGGATAACGGCTGCGTACAGTGAGATAAAAGCCATTACCTGTACCACAATGTCGCTCCCCAAAGCATGCCCGTTGATACGCACCAAAGCCACCATGTTGGGGTGTATCCGCTTCTTAAATTCGTTGTTCAAATTCTTTACCAGTACCATAAATCGGCTCATTTTCAATCCCCCCGCAGTGGAACCTGCACATCCGCAAACAGTCATCATCATGATGCCCAAACAGAAAAAGAAGGGATGCCATTCGTTCATGTCTGCCGTTACATATCCCGTACTACTTATAAGAGAAATGACTTGAAAGACGGAGTGGCGGAAGCTGCTCTCCACAGTGTTGAACAAGCCTTGGCTGTAAATCCATCCGAAAGTAAGCAGGATGAAAACGAGGACAAAGACGAGGAACCATCTGAACTCTTCATCCTTGACTAACTCTTTGGGTTTACCCGAAAAAGCAAAGTAGAGTAGCGTAACATTGAGACTGCCGATGAACATAAAAATGGTGATGACATACTCAATGTAGGGGGAGTTGTATGCCAATATACCCTCATTTCGTGTGGAATATCCGCCTGTGGAAACGCAAGTCAAAGCATGGCAGATGGCTTCAAAAAGGTTCATTTGCCCTGCGAGAAGCAACCCGGTAAGCAGTAGAGTGAGGGCTATGTACACGAGCCACAGCCGTTTGGCTACCTGCGTAATGCGGGGTAGAAAGCGTTCGTGCTTTATGCCGGTTGTCTCTGCATTGTAGAGCAATCCCCCACCTTTGCCCATTATGGGTAGTAAAGCCAAGCTGAAGACCACGATCCCGATCCCTCCTTGCCATTGGATTAAACTCCGCCAAAGCAGTATGCCATGGGGTAATTGCTCCACGGAGGAGAAGATAGTTGCGCCCGTTGTGGTGTAGCCGGAAACCGTTTCAAAGAAAGCATCGATAACGCTTTGGGTATAGCCTCCGAATATAAAAGGCAGCATACCGATTAGCGATAGGATGACCCACGTGGCAGTTACGGCAAGCATTCCTTCGCGCAAACTGCTACCTTGCCCGGAGCGTTGTCGCCTTCCATAATAAACCAATCCCACTCCACAACTCAACATGATGGCAGTAGTGTACAAAAAGGGTAGGGTGTCGCTCTCTCGATAAAAGAGAGTGACAATGCAACACAATAGCAAGAATATCGTCTCCAAAAGGCACATATTCCCCACAACGAGAGCTAAAAAGGGAAGGCTGATTAGAGGACGTTTACGAGTATGCTGCAAATGGCTTAGAGACATAGGTTTGTATGCTTTTACTCCTCAAAGAGTGCTTTTATTCGGTTCATGGCTATGTTGTTACAGAAGACAACGACCAAGTCGTAAGGTTCGATCACGGTATTACCGTCAATCATCTGCGGAATACCGTTTCTTACCATTCCTCCGAGGGTAACCCCTTTGGGCAAAGAAAGATCTTTTACGGCTTTTCCCGTGATGGGGGAACCTCTGTGTGCCACTATCTCTGCTACGTCGGCATTGGCTATGGTCAGGCATTTGACCGTGCTTGAGTCTTTGCCCAATAGAGATCGGTATATGTGTCCCGCGGCAATCAGTTTCTTATTGATAATGGTGCCTATATCCAATCGTTCCGCCAGAGGGATGTAATCTATATTTTCCTCTTTTGCAATGGTTTTGAACACATTGTACCGCTTGGCGGCAAGGCAAGCCAAAACATTGGTTTCCGAGTTTTCTGTCAGAGCGATGAATACTTGAGCGTTATCCAAGCCGGCTTCCATGAGAAGCGATGGATCGCGTCCGTCCCCATGGTAGAGTGTTACGTTGGAGGGTATTCGGTCGCTGATTTCGGCAATGCGTTTCTTTTCGCTCTCTATGATGGTGAATTTAATTTGAGGGGAGGATTTCTCCACCGTCCGCATGGCAATGCTGCTCGCCCCCATAATGACAACATGCTTGACCTCAACGTTTTCTTTACCCGCCAAGCGACGAATTTCATCAACATCGTTGCCCAATGCCGTGAAGAAAACAATGTCGCCATGTTCGATAGAGGTTTGTCCCGAAGGGATGAGCGTTTCTTCCCCTCTTTTGATGGCGACTATATGGAATTTCTTGTCGGACTTTTTAGGTAGTTCTTCCAACTTTTTGCCCAAAATGGGCGCACCGTTACGAACCTTTACACCCACCAAAACGATGTTGCCGTTGAAAAGTTCGATATAGAGCCTTGCCCATGGATTATTCAGTGTCGTGTTGATCTCTTCGGCTGCCAATTCTTCGGGATAGATAAGCGATTTAACGCCCAATCCCTCGAGAAAACGGGAGTATTCACCTCCGAAATATCTGTGGTTGTTGATACGGGCAATGGTCTCTTTGGCTCCCAAAGAAGAAGCCAAAGTGCAGGCAAATATATTGGTCAATTCGTCGGGCATAACACTAATGAACAAATCCGTGTCTGCTATGGATATGGCTTTGAGGATTTGTGCATCCAATGGATCGCCTGCCACAGTGAGTAACTCCGCATGGGCGAAGCGTTCCAACAGTTTGGCATCGGGATCTATAAGCGTTATGTCCTGCATCTCTTCTCGTGAGAGTTTGAGTGCGAGGTGTGTACCGACTTCTCCTGCTCCGGCTATGACAATTTTCATGATTTTTCGGTTGTTGTACCCATTTCTTCGAGAGCTTTGTAGATACTTTCTGCATCCATTTGGCAATACTTGTACTGCTCCTCGGGTGTTCCTTGTTGGATAAATTGATCGGGTATCCCTATTCGCTTCATTTTGGGCGTGTATCCCTCTTCTGCCATAAATGCTAAGACCGAAGAGCCCAAGCCCCCATTGATGGTTCCGTCTTCGATGGTAATAACAGCCTCATATTCCTTACCAATTCTTCTAAGAAGCTCTGTGTCTAAGGGCTTGAGGAATATCATATCATAGTGAGAGGGGGTGGATTTTCCTTCGTTTTCGAGTCTTTCAATAGTTTTTCTTACCTCTTTGGCGATGGGACCAATGCTTAGGATTGCCACTTTGTTTCCCTTGTGTAAGAGCTCACCTTTACCAATGGGGAGTAGCTCGGGTGTGTTGCGCCATTCTGATAGGATGCCTTTTCCACGAGGGTAACGTATGGTCATGGGTCCTTCCTGCCCCTTGTAGGCTGTGAGCATCAAGTTGCGCAGCTGATGTTCATCGCGCGGAGAGGCTACGATCATGTTGGGGATACAGTTGAGGTAAGCCAAGTCATAAGCCCCATGATGGGTGGCTCCGTCTTCCCCTACCAATCCGGCACGATCGAAGCAAAATACCACATGATAACGTGGCAAGCACACATCATGAATAATCTGGTCGTAGGCTCTTTGGGCAAAAGAGGAGTAGATGTTGCAGAAAGGAATCATGCCCTCTCTCGCCAACCCGGCAGCGAACGTAACGGCATGTCCTTCGGCAATCCCCACGTCGAAGCTCCTTTCGGGGTGTGCTTCCATCATGTAAGTCATCGAACAACCCGAAGGCATCGCAGGAGTAATGCCCGCTATCCGTTCGTCTTGGTCTGCAAACTCCACCAACGTTTTACCGAACACATCCTGATACTTGGGCGGTTCGTTTTCCTTGACTTTGTCCAATCGCTCGCCGGTTACAATGTTAAATCGTCCCGGTGCGTGCCATACGGTTGGGTATTTCTCCGCCAAAGGATACCCTTTCCCCTTTGTAGTGCGTATGTGCAACAGCTTGGGTCCTTGTAGGTTCTTGATCCTTTGGAGCACTTCGATGAGACGCAATAAATTATTGCCGTCAATGGGACCGAAATAACGTATGCTGAGCCCGTCAAAAAAGCTGCTTTGATTATTGGAAATAAAGCTCTTGATACTGTTGTTTATACGCAAGATGTTGCGTTTGTTCGCCTCATCGATCAGGTGGATTTTCTTCAACCCTTTATAAACGTTGTAGCGGACGGAATTATACGAGGAGCTGGTCGATAGGTCTACAAAGTACTTGTTCAAGCCACCGACATTGGCATCGATGGACATGTTATTGTCGTTGAGGATAACCAAAAGGTTGTTGGGAAAGGAAGATGCATTGTTCAAGCCTTCAAATGCCAACCCTCCCGTCATGGATCCATCTCCGATCACAGCCACGACGTGCCGTGGTTCTTTGTTGAGTTGAGCCGCCACCGATATACCCAATGCAGCAGAGATGGAATTGGAGGCATGCCCCGCCGGAAAAGTATCATATTCGCTTTCGTCCGGAGAGGGAAAGCCCGCTATTCCGCCCCATTGTCGCAAAGTGTCGAAACGGTCTCTGCGCCCTGTGAGAATTTTGTGGGCATAGGCTTGGTGCCCCACATCCCACACAATGCGATCATAGGGAGTACAAAATACATAGTGCAGTGCCACGGAAAGCTCCACAGCTCCCAAACTGGATCCCAAATGCCCGGGATACTGAGAGAGTATATCCAATTCGTAAGAGCGCAACTCTCTGCAAACTTCGAGCAGTTGGTCTGTGGAAAGGGTGCGCAAATCGCTCGGCTGATCGATACTATTCAGTAAAGGGTAGGGTGTTGCCATTTCTCTTTTTCGAAAAACTTTCTGAGAACTTTAGATAAAGCGTTGGAGCAAATCCTCTCGAGAAAAAACCATTTGCTCTCCGGTAAGCATATTCTTCAGCGTGTAAGATCCGCTTTTTATTTCGTCGCTACCTGCTAAAACAACATAGGGGATGGAGAGGCTGTCGGCATATCCCATCTGCTTTTTGATCTTCGCATTGTCGGGATAAAGCTCCACGGCGATATTGTTTTGGCGTAGTTGGCGGATGATGGGTTGTAAAAGAGAAACTTCCTCCTCGCCAAAGTTTATGAAGAGTATTTGAGTGGAAGCCGAAGTCTCCTGAGGGAAACGATCCAACTGTTGGAGCACATCGTATATCCGATCGGCTCCGAACGAAATCCCCACACCGGAGATACCTTCCAGCCCGAAGATACCCGTCAAGTTGTCATATCTGCCTCCCCCGGTGATGCTACCCATCTCCACTTCCGTTGCTTTTACTTCCATGATAGCTCCCGTATAATAGCCTAATCCGCGAGCCAAGGAGGGGTCGAAGAGTAGCTCACAAGTAAGTGTTTCGAGGTCGATATGGTTGAGTATATAGCGCAATTCTTGCAATCCCGTGGCACCTATCGACGAAGAGGCTAACAGTTCTTCCAAGCGAGTGATGCGCTCTTCGTTGCTGCCCTCCAACAAGACGAACGGTTTGATTTTCTCAATGCTCTCTTCGGAAATACCTTTTTCTCTAAGCTCTTTAAGCACACCGTCAAGTCCGATCTTATCAAATTTGTCCATTGCCACGGTGAGGTCGGTCAGTTGATCGGACAGTCCAACCACTTCTGCAATACCCGCCAATATCTTTCGGTTGTTGAGGTGGAGACGACATTTGATGTTCAAACGTTTGAATACCTCATCGATGATTTCGATCAATTCCACTTCACAGAGCAGAGAGTCCGTCCCCACTACATCGGCGTCGCATTGGTAAAACTCGCGGTAACGCCCCTTTTGAGGACGGTCTGCACGCCATACGGGTTGTATTTGAAAGCGTTTGAAAGGTAGGGTGAGTTCATTGCGATGCTGCACCACAAAGCGAGCAAAAGGTACGGTCAAGTCGTAGCGCAGTCCTTTTTCGCAGAGCTTGCCGGCAATGCGTGGCAAGTTGCGCTCCTCAAGATCCTCTTTACTTAGGTCGGAGAGGAAGTCTCCGGAGTCTAAAATCTTGAACAACAAGCGATCTCCTTCCTCACCATATTTTCCCATCAGGGTACTGAGGAGCTCCATCGAAGGAGTTTCTATCTGTCTGTATCCATGTAAGCGATACACCGCACGAATAGTGTCGAATATGTAATTGCGACGCTGCATCTCCACGGCGCCAAAATCTCTTGTTCCTTTAGGAATGGATGGTTTGCTCATTTGCGTTGATTTTCTTTGAAACTAAGATATTCTTTCGTATATAGTCAGGGTGGAAGCATATGCATTATGCTCATCGGCATCGAAATGCTCCGAATGTACAGCTTTCCACTCGGCAAAGTTGATCGGTGGAAAGAAGGTGTCAGCCTCGGGAAAAGAAGCATCCACTTGAGTAAGGTAGAGCCTGTCGGCTAAGGGGAGTGCGCTTCCGTACAACTGTGCCCCTCCGATGATGAATACTTCCTCTTGTTGGTCTTTTCCCTCTTTTTCAAGCATTTTCAGAGCTGTTTCGAGGGAGGAAAAGCATTCTGTCCCCGGTAGAGAAGCGTGTGTCTTTGTTATGACAATGTTTCTCCTATTGGGCAATGCACCTTTGGGAAGGGAGAAATAGGTGTTGCGCCCCATTATGATGGTGTGCCCCGTGGTAGTCTCTTTGAAACGCTTCAGATCTGCCGGAAGATGCCAAAGGAGATCATTGTTTTTTCCAATGGCATTATCTGTGGCAACAGCCACTATGATGGATAGTTTCATACGATACACTATTGGAATGTTTATACGGAAACCGCAGCTGCGATGTGCGGATGGGGATCGTAGCTTTCAAGTTGAAAATCGGAATAGTCAAATGCAAAAAGATCATCTACCTCGGCATTCAATACCATATGAGGCAGCGGACGAGGGTCTCGAGTTAATTGCAACTTTGCCTGCTCAATGTGGTTTTTGTATAGGTGTGCATCGCCCAATGTGTGGATAAACTCCCCGGCTTTCAATCCCGTGGCTTGTGCCATCATCTTAAGGAGAAGCGCATAGGAGGCGATATTAAAGGGAACTCCCAAGAAAACATCCGCAGAGCGTTGATACAATTGCAGGCTCAGTCGTCCATTGGCAACGTAGAACTGCATCAAACAGTGGCAGGGAGGCAATTTCATTTGCTCCACTTGTGCCACGTTCCAAGCACTCACCATCAGTCTGCGACTGGTAGGATTTTGCCGAATCTCTCGAATGATGTTTTGTATTTGGTCGATATGCCCCCCGTTGTAGTCGGGCCAAGAACGCCATTGTGCCCCATACACAGGACCCAATTCCCCCTCTGCATCTGCCCACTCATCCCATATGGAGACTCCATTTTCTTGTAGGTATTTTATGTTGGTGGATCCTTTCAGAAACCAAAGCAGCTCGTAAATAATACTCCGTAGATGCAGCTTTTTGGTGGTGAGCAGTGGAAATCCTGCCTCCAAATCAAAGCGCATTTGATGCCCAAAGATGCCGAAAGTGCCTGTCCCTGTTCGGTCTGCACGCTCCACACCCTCATCCAAAATGCGCTGCAAAAGGTCTAAATACTGTTTCATATGAGCATCTTCTAAGCGACTATATCCCTACAAAGGTAGTAAACTCGTGGCAATAAAACGTATACTCGGGGTTTGTGTCCCGGCATACATGGCGGATTGTCTTTAGAGGCTTTTGTAGCGAAGAAAAGATCAATGCTTTTCAATGGAAAATTTGAATGCATACAAACTCAAATTTGTATGCATTGAAAAATGAATTTGTATGCATTGAAAATACAAATTGTATGCATTCAATTTACATGACGGGATGCGAGCATTTTTTTTGTTGTATGTGACCGATGGGCAAGTGCGATCTCGTTCTGTGAAAACAGAGACGAAGAGTAAAAAATATTGACTTCGATACTCTTTATTTCTCACTTCCTACACTTGTGTAGCTTTTTGCCTAAAAAAGAGGTGATTATGTGGTTTTATAAAGACTGCTTAAACACCTTTTTCGGCATGGTTGAGTGTCAAAATTTTGACCTTATTCGGTCGCGATCCCGTAAAGATGGATTGGGGTATTAAATAAATGCGTATATTTGCAATCCGAAAACAAAGAAAATCAACTAATTAAAGAGTAGAAATATAATGACAAAGGCGGATTTAGTAATCGAAATTGCCAAAAAAACAGGTCTTGACAGAGACGAGGTGCTTCGAGTGATAGAGTCCTTCATGGAAACTGTTAAGGAAGAGATGGCAAAAGAGGAGGGTAGCAATGTGTACCTTCGCGGATTCGGTAGTTTTGTGGTGCGTGAGCGTGCTCAAAAAGTGGCACGTAACATTTCAAAAAAGGAGTCGATTATAATCCCTAAACGCCGAGTTCCCAGTTTCAAACCTTCCAAGGTTTTTGTTTCAATGTTTGAAGAGAAATAAGTTCTCAATTGGGGCACCTTACCACATAGGGTGCGAAGAAAGAGAGCACAAATATAGTTTAGACTTAAGTTTAACCCTTTAATTTGAGAGAATATGCCAAGCGGTAAAAAAAGAAAGAGACACAAGATGGCTACCCACAAGCGTAAGAAACGTCTAAAGAAAAATCGTCATAAGAAGAAATAATTAGACGATACGTTTTTTTGTCGGAGATGTACACAAAGATGTCTATCTTGAGGAAGACCACTTGTTTTTTCTTCTTTTTCTCCGATAGTTACCATTGGGAGGAGATGATCGTCTTTAGGGGTCGATACACTCCTCCCTATGTTTGAATAGAATAACAAACATCTTCTTTAATAAAGATTGAGTTGATAATGGAAAGCCAACTGGTTATAGATGTACGTTCCGAAGAGATTGCTATGTGCCTTTTAGAGGATCGTAGACTCGTTGAATTTCAGAGAGAGAAGCAAACCCTTTCTTTTCTCGTGGGGGATATATACCTCGGGAAAATCAAAAAGGTCATGCCCGGATTGAATGCCGCTTTTGTGGATGTAGGATCTAAAAAAGATGCTTTTCTCCATTATCACGATTTGGGTAAGGTTTTCGGTGCGACACAAACGTTACTCGAACGGATTTCTGCCAACAGGATGATTCCCCCGCTAACGGAGTTGCCGATGGGTGTGAAGTTATCTCGCGATGGGAAGATTGAAGATGTTTTGAAAGCCGGGCAGAAAATTCTTGTCCAAGTGGTAAAAGAACCCATTTCCACGAAAGGACCCCGACTTTCCGCAGAGCTTTCCGTGGCGGGACGATCCATGGTCTTGGTTCCTTTTTCCAAAGGAGTTTCCGTTTCGCAAAAGATCAGCTCTAAAGAAGAGCGCAAACGCCTCAAAGAATTGGTCTCTCCGATGGTTCCTGCCGGTTTTGGTGTGGTTATTCGCACATCGGCTTTGGGAAAAGGAGCGATTGAATTGGACGAAGAGTTGGTCGAGCTGCAAAAACGATGGAATGACAGCCTTATCAAAGTGGCAGATGCCCCGAGAGTACCGGCATTGTTGTATGCAGAAAGCAATAGGACATTAAGCCTTTTGAGGGACTCTTTTAACGCTTCGTTCTCCGCAATTACAGTGAATGATAAGGCGATGTATGAGGATATTCATCGCTACATATCCGTAATAGCTCCGGAGTGTGTGGATATAGTGCAGTTCTATGACAAGGACAAACCGATATTCGACCACTTCGATATTACCCGACAGTTGAAATCATTGTTTGGCAAAACAGTTACCTATAAGGGAGGGGCTTATCTTGTCATCGAGCAAACCGAGGCGATGCATGTTATAGATGTAAATAGTGGTAATCGTTCTCGTAGGTCAAGTGCTCAGGAAGAGACTGCTTTGGATGTAAATTTATCCGCTGCGGAAGAGATAGCTCGGCAGATGCGTCTTCGAGATTTGGGAGGGATCATCGTGGTCGATTTTATTGACATGAACGACACGGAACACCGCCAGCAATTATATGAACATATGCGCAAGGCGATGCGCAATGACAGAGCTCGCCACAATATATTGCCCCTAAGTAAGTTCGGTTTGATGCAGATAACTCGTCAGCGAGTACGCCAAGCCATCTCGGAAAAAACAGAAGAGGTGTGCCCCACGTGTCGAGGAAAAGGAAAGATGCAACCGTCTATTCTTTTTTCGGAACAAATTGAGCGGAGTGTTGCCGATGTGGTCAATAACCATAATATAAAGAAGTTTACTTTGCGGGTACACCCCTATGTAGCTTCCTATTTACAGCGGAGAACGCTCTTTACCTCCTCTATATTTGCCAAATGGAAAAAGACCTATTCCAAGGGAATGAAGCTCCAGGAAGATCAAAGCATGGCTTTCTTGGAGTATAGGTTCTTCGACACGGATAATGAGGAGTTGGATCTCACCGACTTTAACTAATGGATCCGAAGTATTCTTCAAAGTGGCTTGAGAAGGCTGTCGATCAGCTTTCGCTCTTGCCCGGTATAGGAAGAAAAACGGCTCTTCGTTTGGCGTTGTATATTTTGCGCCGTCCCGAAACTTTTGCCCATCAGCTGGGAAGTGCCATTGCAGACCTGAGAGATAATATCATTTATTGTCGCAAATGCCACAACATTAGTGATACGGATCTGTGTCCCATATGCAGCAATCCGCAACGAGATACTTCAGTGGTTTGTGTCGTGGAGTCGATTAGGGACGTAATGGCAATTGAGCGAACTGCCCAGTACAAGGGTTTGTATCATGTATTGGGCGGTATAATATCACCGATAGACGGTATCACACCCAACGATTTGGAGATTACTTCTCTCATAAATCGAGTGTCGGAAGAGAATATCAAAGAGGTTATATTGGCGGTAAGTCCTACCATGGAGGGCGATACAACGAACTTTTATATTTATCGTCGTTTGGCAGCCTTTGATGTCAAAGTGTCTCTTCTTTCCAGAGGAGTTGCCATGGGCGATGAATTGGAGTACACAGACGATGTTACATTGGCTCGAGCCATTCGAGATAGAAGTGATTTTGCACAAAGTTTTCGCTCTTGACTTACTAATCTTTTCGTCTCATGCGTTTGGAACTGTTTAGTGATGGAGATTTACTCCTCAGACCTTTGGAGCCGGACGATGCTGCTTTGCTTCACGTTTGGGAAAACGATCCTCTCATAGCTGCGAGTAATACACTCGTGGAACCGATGGCACGCTATCAAGCCCAACAGTTGGTCGATTTGGGACATTCTCATTTGGCATCAAATGGATTTGTTCTATTCATTGCTGCACAAAAAACGGAGGCAGGAATTCATCCCATTGGTTACGTAGAGTTGTATGACTATGATTTCTACCATCGCAGAGCAGCTGTGGGTATAATGTTGTTGCCGGACTTTAGAGGAAAAGGATATGCGCAGAGAATGCTCGGTATGCTTATAGCCTATGCAGAAGATTTGAGACTACACCTTTTGTATGCCGAAGTCCTTGCCAATAACTTCTCAGGTAAGGCATTTTTTGACCAATCACCTTTTCAACAAGTGGCTGTTTTACCCCAAAGATTTTGGGACAGAGGAGCGTATCAAGATCTAATAATCTACCAACTATGTCCACTATCGAACAAACCATAAAGGAACTCCGCACGCAGATTGAAGAACATAATTATCGCTACTATGTTCTTGCTCAACCGACGATCGAAGACACCGTTTTTGATGCTTTGATGCAGCGACTGGAAGCGTTGGAAAAGGAATATCCTGAGTATAATGATCCCAATTCCCCCACGCAAAGAGTGGGGAGTGATCGTTCCGAGCGTTTCGTTTCCGTGGAGCACACTTACCCGATGCTATCATTGAGCAATAGTTATAATTACGACGAAGTACGGGCTTATTGGCAGCGTCTTACGGACCTTTCGGGTATATCCAACCCCTCGGTACATTGCGAACTTAAGTTCGACGGGCTTTCCATATCGGTTATATACATAGATGGCAACTTACACCAAGCGATAACCCGAGGGGATGGTAGAGTGGGGGATGATGTAACCGCCAATGTACGCACCATACGTTCCATACCATTGCGCTTAACGGGAGAAGGTATTCCTCATAGAGTGGAGCTGAGAGGCGAGATCGTATTGCCTTTTTCTGAATTTGAAAGAATCAACAACGAGCGAAAGTTGCAAGGTGAAGAACCTTTTGCCAATCCTCGTAACGCAGCTTCCGGCACCCTGAAACTCTTGGATACAAGTTTGGTTTCCCAACGAAAATTAGACTGTTATTTTTATCATCTCTATGCTGATGGACGGCTTCCCGATGGACAGCAAGAACGTTTGGCTCTCTGTCGTTCATGGGGAGTGAAAGTATCGGAACATAATCAATTGGCTTCCTCGCTGGAAGAGGTTTACAACTATATAGAACATTGGGATGTGGCAAGAAAGAGCCTTCCTTGTGCTACCGATGGCGTTGTTCTAAAACTTAATTCAATACCCGATCAAAAGCGTTTAGGCACAACGAACAAGAGTCCTCGGTGGGCTATTGCTTACAAGTATCAGCCGGAAAGGGCACGAACATTGCTAAAGGACGTCTCTTTTCAGGTGGGGCGTACGGGAGTTATTGCCCCCGTTGCCGAGTTGGAACCGACGCTTCTTTCGGGTACAGTGGTGCGTAGAGCCACATTGCACAACGCCGACTTTATCGAGTCGCTTGACCTGCGAGAGGGGGATTATGTTTTTGTGGAAAAGGGTGGTGAAATCATTCCCAAGATTATTGCCGTGGACATTGATAGCCGCAGTGGGGAGAAGAATAGGATTTTGTACCCCAATTCTTGTCCCGATTGTGGAGCCCCTTTGGAACAAAAAGAGGGAGAAGTGGCTATCTATTGTACCAATCTTTCGACTTGTCCCATGCAGATTAAGGGGCGTTTGGAGCATTATTGCTCCCGAAAAGCAGCCGATATAAACATTGGTTCCAAGACTATTGCTGCCTTGTATGAAAAGGGGTGGC
Source organism: Porphyromonas sp. (assembly GCA_041848345.1). Lineage (GTDB taxonomy): Bacteria > Bacteroidota > Bacteroidia > Bacteroidales > Porphyromonadaceae > Porphyromonas. Next base: position 90,855 of record JBGZIN010000044.1, on the reverse strand, counting down.
TGAAAAAAATAGAAGATTTTTATGCTTTGAGAGCCGATCAGTTGATGCAATTGGAAGGCTTCAAAGAGAAGGCTACAAATAATTTGTTACGTAGCATTGAGGAGTCTAAAGTTCGCCCCTATGCAGCACTCCTTTTCGCTTTAGGCATTCGATTGGTGGGAGAAACGGTGGCGAAGACTTTGGCAAAGCGTTTCCCTTCGATAGATTTACTACGAGCTGCCTCTGAAGAGGAATTAACAGCCATTGATGCCGTAGGTCCCAAGATTGCACACAGTGTGGTTTCTTTCTTTGAAGATCAGGATACGCTTCGCACTCTTGCTGCACTGAAGGCAAATGGGATACTGTTTGAAGAGGCTACACAGGATTTTTCTTTGCCAAGCTCTTTGCTTTTGGAGGGGAAATCTATTGTAATAAGTGGTACGTTTCAACATCATTCAAGGGAGGAATATGCCGCTATTATAGAGCGATTGGGTGGAAAAAAGTCATCTTCAATATCCTCAAAGACGGCATTTGTTTTGGCGGGTGCAGACATGGGACCCAGCAAGAAAAAGGAAGCAAATTCCTTGGGTATAAAGCTCCTTTCGGAAGATGATTTCCTTAACCTGATTGGAGAGAAGTAAACGAATTAGAGCAAATGCTGTTTAGAGTTTGAGCGTTTTACGATTTTACGTATAGGGTATTCTCATACAGAGAATGGACTTAATAGGCTTATAATGATTGTTTTAGGTGTGGCTTGATTGAGTTGCAAGAAACTATTCCACTTCTTTTTCGATAAGGTCAATAAAATTGTACGCATTCATTTGTTCATTTGTATGCATACAAAACTGATTTTGTATGCATTCATTTTACCGTTTGTATGCATTCAATTTTCCTTCTTCTCACAGCGCCTTTATTGGGATTAAGAACGTTTATTCCGGTTATTGCTTGGCTGTTTGTGAAAAATATTGTACCTTTGCGGAGATTTTCCTGTATAAGGCTCTGGTAAGAATTCCCCAAGGAGAAGGGGGAGGCGCCTTATGGGACTAAATTTTTTAGTAATAAGTAGCGTAGAAAATGTACGTAATTGTAGAAATTCAAGGACAGCAATTTAAGGTTGAAAAGGGACGTAAATTGTTTGTTCACCACATTAAAGATGTGGAGTTGGGCGCAGAAGTATCTTTTGACAAGGTAATGCTTGTGGACAATGATGGCGCGGTGAAAGTGGGAACTCCTTTCGTAGAGGGAGCAAAAGTAGTTTGTGAGGTTGTTTCTCCTCTTGTGAAAGGGGATAAGATCTTGATCTTCCACAAGAAGCGCAGAAAGGGTTATAGAAAATTGAACGGACATCGTCAGCAGTTTTCAGAGGTACTTGTAAAAGAAGTTTTGGCATAACACTAACGTAGAAAGGAAGAATCATGGCACATAAAAAAGGTGTAGGTAGTTCTAAGAACGGACGCGAATCGGAAAGCAAACGCCTCGGAGTGAAAATCTATGGAGGTGAGATGGCAAAAGCTGGCAACATATTGGTGCGCCAACGCGGCACGCAGCATCATCCGGGTGCAAATGTAGGTATGGGAAAAGATCATACTCTCTATGCATTGATTGATGGAAAGGTAGTTTTCACACGCAAAGGAGAAAATCGCTCTTTTGTTTCCATTGAAGCTGAAGCGTAAGGAAAGCGCACGATTGGCTCCGTGTCGTTTGATGGGGGGCTTTCAATAAGTTATAGTTCCTTATTCTATGTGATTATAGATAGGTAACTATTCAGAATTAAAGAGATACAGTTTCTTGCCTTGGGGGATACCCTCGCAAGGGAATTTGTATCTCTTTGTTTTTTATCTGCAAAGGATTGCTCCGATTGCCCTTGTGCAGATATTCTATTCGTTATTAGATGTAATAAGAAAATATATGCTTACTATAAAAAATATAGTAGAGGCTCCGGAAGAGATTATCAGAAAGCTTGCCATAAAGCATTTTGATGCACGTGAGGTGGTGGAAAAAGTCATCGCCTTAGATACCGAGCGCAAACGTGCTCAGCAGGCTAAAGACACTTTATTGAGCGAGCAAAAGATCTGTGCCAAACAGATTGGAGAATTGATGAAGAAGGGTAATGCCGGAGAGGCTGAAGTGCTTCGTCAGCAAGTGGCAGAACTAAAGGAGCAGAGCAAGAAAGAAGAAGAAATAGAAAAAGAAACCGAACTGTCTCTGCGCGAGTTGCTTTTGACTATTCCCAACACGCCCCACAGTTCAGTTCCGGAAGGAAATGGAGCAGAGGATAATATCTGTGTGAAGAGTGGAGGAGATTTGCCCAATCTTTCTTCCGAAAACAGGCTGCCTCATTGGGATTTAGCTCAGAAATATAATTTAATCGATTTTGAATTAGGGGTAAAAATTACAGGAGCCGGATTTCCGGTTTACAAGGGAAAAGGAGCACGATTGCAGAGAGCGCTGATCAATTTCTTTCTGGATAAAGCGATAGAAGCAGGCTTTGTGGAGGTTGAACCGCCCTATGTGGTGAATGAAGACTCAGGCTATGGTACAGGACAGTTGCCCGATAAAGAGGGGCAAATGTATTTCGCACCTGCCGACAATCTCTATTTAATTCCTACCGCCGAGGTGCCCGTAACCAATATGTATCGGGATGTGATCTTGGAGGAGAGTGAACTCCCGATAAAAAATGTCGCTTATTCAGCTTGTTTTCGCAGAGAAGCAGGTTCTTATGGAAAGGATGTACGCGGATTGAACCGCTTGCACCAGTTCAACAAAGTGGAAATAGTTTGCATTGATACGCCTGATCGTTCGTATGCCACTCTTCAAACAATGGTTGATTATGTAGAGGGACTTGTAACGGCTTTGGGGCTTCCTTGGCGCATATTAAAGCTCTGCGGAGGAGATATTAGCTTCACTTCGGCATTGACTTTTGATTTTGAGGTCTTTTCGGCAGCTCAAGAACGTTGGTTGGAGGTTAGTTCGGTATCTAATTTTGAAAGTTTCCAAGCCAATCGTCTCAAGTGTCGTTATCGTAAAGATAAAGGAACGCAATTGTGCCACACATTGAATGGTAGTGCATTGGCATTGCCGCGTATTGTGGCTACCATTTTGGAAAACTATCAAACCCCCGAGGGAATCGTGGTGCCTGAAGTGCTGCGTCCTTATACCGGTTTCGATATAATTTCTTGAAAATATGGCGACTAAGAAGCAGAAGATAGAGCGCAATATCTCGATAAAAAACCGAAGAGCTACTTTCGATTACGAGATACTCGACCGTTATACAGCGGGTTTGGTTTTGGTCGGATCCGAAATAAAATCGATCCGTTTGGGAAAAGCGGGGTTGGTTGATAGCTATTGCTTCTTTGTCAATGGAGAGCTTTGGATCAAGGGCATGTACATTGCGGAGTATTTTTATGCAACCTACAATAATCATAAAGAGCGCAGAGATCGAAAGTTGCTTCTTGCCAAGCGAGAGCTCTCGAAATTGAAAGATGCGGTAAAGACACCCGGGATAACGATAGTTCCCATTAAACTGTTTATCAATGACAGAGGCTACGCTAAACTGGAGATTGGAGTAGCCAAGGGAAAGAAACTGTACGATAAAAGAGCTTCAATCAAAGAACGAGAAGATCGTCGTTCTATGGATAGAGCTTTCAAGCGTTGATTTTGAATAGTACATACAAGGGGGAGCGTTGAAAGAATGCTCCCAAAGATGAGAAACAAGAAATGGAAACAGAACGTTTATTGTTGCGCCCATGGCGAGAGAGCGATGCTTTTGCTCTTTATAAATATGCTCAAAATCCAAATATTGGTTCCGTAGCAGGTTGGTTGCCTCACGCGAACGAAGAGGATAGTCTTCGGATTATTCAAACGGTATTGTCCGGAGAAAATATCTATGCCGTGGTACTTAAGGAAACTCAAGAGCCAATAGGAAGTATTGGTTTAATGCCTCCTAATTATGCGTTGAAAGGGATTGATACGATGGGTTTGGAGATGGAAGTCGGCTATTGGATAGGAGAGCCTTTTTGGGGGCAGGGGTTGATCCCCGAGGCAGTGCAGAGACTATTACGATATGCTTTTGAGGAACTTCATTGCAATCTGCTTTGGTGCTCCTATTTTGAAGGCAATGAACAGTCAAAGAGAGTGGCGGAAAAGAGTGGTTTCACCTATCATCATACAGAGTATAATCATTTAGTTCCCTTGTTGGGAGAGAGGCGTACACTACATTTTATGCGCTTGTCTTACACTCAGTGGCGAGAAATCCGATAATAAACATTGCATTGAATTTTTTCTCAATAACTTATTCATTAGATACAACCACCCCCTGAGGAGTGATAATCTTCAGGGGGTAATCTTTTTCTATAATTGTGTCAGACTAACGTCCGATAGGTTTACAAAGGCATATTACCATGCTTTTTGGGCGGATTAGTTTCCGTTTTATTCTGGGTCATATCCAAGGCTTGCAAAATCTTGTTTCGGGTATCCTTGGGGAGAATGATCTCATCGACATATCCCTTTTCAGCAGCACGATAAGGATTGGAGAAGAGCTCATTATATTCTTTCAAAGCATCGTTTCTTTCCTCTTCGTTGGCTGAACGATAAAGTATGTTTACTGCTCCCGAGGCTCCCATCACAGCGATTTCCGCATTGGGGTAGGCAAAGTTTACATCAGAACCCGATTCCTTGGAGGACATTACGATATAGGCACCTCCATAGGCTTTGCGAGTAATGAGCGTAATTTTGGGGACGGTAGCCTCTACATAGGCATACACAATCTTGGCTCCATGACGGATAATTCCATTGTGCTCTTGGTCTCTTCCGGGAAGAAATCCGGGCACATCTTCAAAGGTAACCAAAGGAATATCGAAACAATCACAGAAACGGATAAAGCGAGCCGCTTTGTCGGAAGCATCTATATCCAACACTCCCGCCAAGTATGCAGGTTGATTGGCAACAATACCTACCGTACGACCTCCCATACGTGCAAAACCAACGATGATATTTTGCGCAAACCCGGACATAACTTCAAAGAAATAGTGTTCATCCACCACCTCCTCGATCAATTCCTTCATATCATAAGGAATGTTGGGATCTTCAGGAATTAATGTTTGCAACTTAGGGCATTCCCGATTGCCACTGTCCGAAGAAGGAACAATAGCCCCGTCTTCCATATTGTTGGAGGGAATGAAGCTCAAAAGTTCTCGTATCATCATGAGCGTTTCCTCTTCATCGCTTCCGACAAAATGGGCAACCCCACTCTTCGTTGCGTGCGTTGTGGCACCTCCCAATTCCTCTTTGGTCAATTCCTCGTGTGTTACGGTTTTAACCACATCGGGTCCCGTTACGAACATATAGCTGGTATCTTTGACCATGAAGATAAAGTCCGTCAAAGCGGGCGAATAGCATGCTCCTCCCGCACAAGGACCAAGGATGGCAGAGATTTGCGGAATAACACCGGATGCTTTTATATTTTGGTAGAAAATATCGGAATAACCGCCCAAAGCCATAACACCCTCCTGAATACGTGCACCTCCCGAGTCGTTCAGTGCGATGATGGGTGCCCCGTTTTTCAAGGCTAACTTTTGCAGTTTTACGATTTTGTTGGCATTGGTACGGCTCAAAGACCCTCCATTAACAGTAAAATCATAAGCATATACATAGACCAATCGTCCGTCTATTTTCCCATATCCGGAGACAACACCATCGCCGGGAAAACGTTTCTTGTCCATTCCATAATTGGTACAATCGTGTACGACAAACTTGTCAATTTCTACAAAAGTACCTTCGTCCAGAAGCATATCTATGCGTTCACGAGCTGTTTGCTTGCCGGCACTTTTTTGCTTTTCAATAGCTTTTTGCCCACCTCCCAACTCGGCTTGTTTATTTTTTTCTTCAAAGGCTTTATATTGTTCCATTTCTTCTTAGTTCTGTTTTATATCGATTGTTCTTCTGTTCGTTTAGTGTCAATTGTTGCTCTTGAAACTGATCAATAGCTGATCGCGCAGCACAGAATCTCCTTCGCTCACTGCCACTTTATCCACGGTAGCATCCTGAGCTGCTGTATAGGTACTCTGCATTTTCATTGCTTCGATCACGAGTAGAGCATCTCCCTTTTTGATCTCTTGTCCTTCTTTGACCAACACTTTGATGATTTTGCCGGGCATGGGTGAAATGATGGCTTCCTGCGTTTCGTCTGCACCACCGTTTCTATTGCGCAAATACTTCTTTTGCGGATTGGATAGCTCCACATTGAAATGCTTGAAATTGGTCGTTATGGTGTATTTCCCATCCGAATGACTTACCGATTCTGCATTGTAGGATACCCCGTCGTGTAGGATGGAGCAAAATCCACTCTCCGACATCACCACGTCGAGATCGATAATTTCTCCGTCGAGAGATATCTGCACATTGTTTCCCTCTTTGGAAACAAGTTCTATTTCATATACTTTTCCGTTTACTTTTGCTTTCATAGCTTTCCTTATTATATGCGTAGCACTCCTTTTTGCTTGCCGAAAGCTCTCCAACGACTTATCGGTCTGCTATCTGCCAACTGCGCCGAAGGAATTTCATTTCCATTGACAATATAGTCGATGTAAGCGGCAATAACTGCCATTTTTTCAGTCTTTTCTTCAGATTGAGTAGCTTGCAAAGAGGCACTATTGTCTTCAATAAAGTGCGTGGTGTACTTACCTTTTACAAACTCTCGCGTATCCATAATGCGACGCAGGTAATCGATGTTGGTCTTGATACCGGTAATCTTGTATTCATAAAGAACGCGACGCATACGCTCCAAAGCATAGCTGCGACTGGTAGCCCATACAATCAACTTACTGAGCATGGGATCGTAGTAAATGGGTATTTCGTACCCGTCATAGATGAAGCTGTCAATGCGCACACCCAACCCTTGAGGCGAGTGTACGTTACGTATAATGCCGGGCGAGGGAGCGAAGTTGTTTTCAGTATCTTCGGCGCAAATACGGCATTCGATGGCGTGTCCGCGTTGCTGTATATCTTTTTGGCGGAAAGAAAGTTTCTTACCGGAGGCTATGTTGATTTGCTCTTTTACCAGGTCGATGCCCAATACTTCTTCGGTGATGGGGTGTTCTACCTGAAGGCGAGTGTTCATCTCCAAGAAGTAAAAATTCATCTTGTCATCAACGAGAAATTCGATGGTTCCGGCTCCGACGTAATTGACAGATTTCGCTGCTTTTACCGCAATCTTCCCCATAGCGTCTCTCACTTTGTCCGTGATAAAAGGCGAGGGACTCTCTTCCACAATTTTTTGATGGCGACGCTGCACAGAGCATTCTCGGTCGAATAGATGGATGACATTGCCATGTGTATCGCCCAAAAATTGTATTTCGATATGGTGCGGAGACTCGATGTACTTCTCTATATAGACGGCATCATTGCCAAAGGAGGTACGAGCCTCGGAGCGGGCTGCATTGTAGGCATCGAACAATTCTTCTTCGTTGCGCACGAGACGCATCCCTTTTCCGCCACCGCCCGCAGAGGCTTTGATGATGACCGGGAGCCCTATTTTGCGGCATACCTTCAACAGATAGCGTTCATTCATATCCATCGAAGTACCGGGCACCACAGGCACTTTTGCCTTTTTCATGGCACGACGTGCAGAAATTTTGTCGCCCATGGCTTCGATACTTTCGGCATCGGGACCTATAAAAATGATGCCTTCTTCTTTGCATCTACGGGAGAATTTCGCATTTTCACTTAGAAACCCGTAGCCAGGATGAATGGCATCAGCACCGAATTGCTTGGCGGCAGCAATTATTTTATCAATACATAAATAGCTTTCTTGCGATGGAGCGGGACCGATGCAAATGGCTTCGTCTGCATAAGCAACGTGCATTGAAGTGCGGTCTGCCTCTGAATAAACTGCCACGGTTGCTATTCCCATTTCTTTGCACGAACGCATTACACGAACGGCTATTTCGCCTCGATTGGCAATTAGTATCTTCTTTATTTTACCCATAAACTCTTGATTTGGGATACTGTTCTAAATAAAGTGTGCATGCACCGGCATTTTCATATTCCACCCTCATCGGGAAAAATACGCTCAACAGTTCCTGCACGAGCGCAAATATCGGAATTTATTTCCAATCCTTATCTAAATTCGGAAGAGTTTTTTTCATTTTATCGGCTTTTGCAATCCCTACTTTTTACCTTGTGGGTTGCCATATTTTTAACATTGTAAAGGCTAAGAGGCTCTTTTACAGACGACTGATTGAGAGAGCAAAACAATAAAAGAAGAAACAGAAGAGCATAGAGTAACAAAAAGATATAGAGTTGATTAGCATCCTAAAGGGTATGGGTAAATAGACGTATGGCTCAGGGCTGAAAATTTGAATGCATACAAATGGGAATTTGTATGCATAGAAAGTCGAATTTGTATGCATTCATTTTGGAGTTTGTATGCATTCAAATTTCTCGACTGAATGCTACCCGAATTTTTGCCCTTGCAGGTGCTATTTTCCAATCTACGCACCCGTGTAGAGTGTGATGGGTACAACGTACTGGCAGGAAGCACAACAATTCCATCTCATTCACGCCCCATTAAGCACGACTACCCCAATAAACCTCTCGGAAAACTCATACTTCCGTTTCAATTCGGGGCAAAATTTGCAGGGTAAGGATGCTTGTTTCACGACGAATTGTTCAATATCGGAAAATACATTCATCTATGGAGTAAGTATGTTTATCTTTGTACTGCCGTTTATTTCGCCCTCGGCACCCACCTTTGTATGATAGATTATAAACAAGAACTCAATCCCGCACAAGCCGAAGCCGTACTCTACAATGATGGACCGGCTCTTGTTATTGCCGGGGCAGGATCGGGGAAAACTCGGGTCTTAACCTACAAATTGGCACACTTGTTGGAGTGTGGCTATGCTCCCGAAAAGCTGATGGCACTCACTTTTACCAACAAAGCAGCTCGGGAAATGCAGCAACGGGTGGCACAAATGGTATCTACACAATCTGCCGCCAAAATGAAAGTGGGCACTTTTCACTCCGTTTTCGCACGTATTTTGCGTCGCTATGCTCCGTTATTGGGGTTCACACCCAACTTTTCGATCTATGATACCTCAGACTCAAAAAGTTTGCTTAAGAAGATTGTCAAAGAGTTTGATTTGGATACCCGTCTTTATACATCGAAACTAATCCTCAACCGCATTTCCACATCGAAAAACAGGTTAGTAACACCCCAAGCCTACAACTCACAGGTGGAGATGGTTGCCTATGATAAATCCAACGGAATAACAAAGATCGACTCTATTTATGCAGCCTATGTACAGAGGTGTAAAGAGGCAAACGCAATGGATTTTGATGATTTGCTCTTTTTATTCAACGTGTTACTTCGTGATTTTCCCGAGGTGCAGCAAGAGATACAAGATGGGATTGATTATTTGTTGATCGATGAGTTTCAGGACACCAACCCCTCTCAGTATCTAATTGTTCGACGATTGGTGGAGCAAAAACAACGTCTCTTCGCCGTGGGGGACGATGCACAAAGTATCTATTCTTTCCGAGGGGCTAATATGCAGAACATCCTTTCCTTTACGCAGCTTTTCCCCCAAGCACGCCTTTTTAAGTTAGAGGAAAATTACCGTTCGTCGCAAAACATAGTCAATCTTGCCAATAGTCTCATAGAACACAATCGGGAGCGTATCCCCAAAAACGTCTTTTCTCGTCGGCTCGTGGGCACGAAAACGCTTTTGAATGGTGTTGATAGTGGTTATGAAGAGGCACAGAGTGTCGCTACCTCTATCAGTCATTACAAGCGACAAAATCCGGCAGCCTCTTATCGCTCTTTTGCCATATTATACAGAACCAATGCGCAGAGTCGTCTTTTTGAAGAGCAGTTGCGTTTGGCGGGGATCCCCTACAAAATATACGGGGGATTGGCATTCTATGGAAGAGCTGAGATCAAAAACATACTTGCTTACTTGCAATTAATACTTAATAGAGATAACAATGAGGCTTTCGAGCGAGCAGCAAAGTATCCTAAGAAAGGGATCGGAGATAAAACATTGTTTTTTATCCATGAAAAAGCCCGACAAGAGGGGATTTCTCTTCATCGAGCTGCGCAAAAATTATTGGAGGAAGAGGCTCCTCTGCCGAAAGCCGGAGCGAAAAGTTTGGCTCTCTACCTTCAATTACTGGAGGAGATAACCATTCCTCCCGAGGGCAATTTTGTAGACTGGGTTAAGTATGTTGTCGAGCACTCGGGCATTGTATCGGCTCTTCGTTTGGATAATACGGAAGAGAGTGAAGATCGTTTGGACAACGTGCAAGAGTTTGTAACGAGTGTGCAAGAGTTTTACTCAACAGTGTTGGAAAACGATTTGCTCTTTGATCCGAATTATTCCACTCCGCAAGATCTCTTGTCGCTCTTCTTACAAGGGATTTCTTTAGCGACAGACCGAGATGATGAAGAGCAGGATGAGGAAAAAGAAGCGGTGCATCTGATGACGGTTCATGCCTCCAAAGGGTTGGAATATGATTACGTATATGTAGTGGGGTTGGAAGAGGGGCTGTTTCCTTCGTCTCGAAGTGATTTGGATGACAATGTAGAGGAGGAACGTCGTTTGCTCTACGTGGCGATTACTCGAGCAAAGGAACATTGTAATCTCTATTTTTCGCGTTATCGCATTATCAATGGTAATGGGCAACCTATGTTTCCAAGTCGTTTTTTGCAAGATTTGGATGCAACACTGCTTTCCCAAGAAGGGCTTCGCCCCGATGAGTATAGGTATTTGACACCAAATTCTTCGTCTTCATCGTCTTCCATAAAGGCTCGTCTTTCCAAGGAAAAGCCGACAATAAGCCCATTGTCTCCACTACCCACTCCTAAAAAAGAGGTTTTACCCGGAGTAATATCGCCGACTTTGTCCATTGAGAGGGTCGTACAATCCGGAGAGGCTGTGCTGCCTGTCAAGCGAGCAGAAGATATTGCTTTGGGAGATCGTGTCTTTCACAAACTCTTTGGCGAGGGACGGGTATGTGCCATAGAAGGAACGCAAGACAATGCCATTGCCTCAATCGAATTTGAGAAAATTGGAATAAAACAGATATTTCTGCGTTTTGCAGCTCTCAAAAAATTCACTTAAAACAGATATTCACAGCTACCCGTAAAAGCAACGTCGGCAATGTGTGCCAAGGTAAAATCCTTGTGCTGTTTTATTGTAATGGCAAGCTGTTGGGGAGGTGAAGGGTACAAATATCTTATTTGCAGTGTTTGAACAGACTCATCCAGGCAGAAAGCGTGGAGAGCAGCGGGGATTATCGTATGGTAATAGGTGCGGAAATCGGGGTGTGCCGTGCGATAGTATTTGAAGGCAGCCTCTTTCGCACACCAAAGAGTTGCAGCCCATCGCTCTTTCAATGCAGTAGAAGAGAGTGAGGATAGGCTTTCCAACTCTTCTTTATTCATAAAACGGGGGGCTATTCTCAGCACTTGGGCAAACTTAGTCTCCAGATCCATCCCGATTTGCTTTGCGGAAGAGTGAAGGTAAAGAGCCACGAAATCGCCCGAATGAGAGACACTGATGGCACAAGAGTTCCTTTCTAAATAAGGGGCTCCTTCGGGAGAATGGGCAAGAGTTTCGCCCGGAAGTAGGTGGTGCAACAGTTGTACTACGGCATTGCGTTCATACTCCTTTTTAGAGTTCAAGGGGGCGGAAGTTGAATAGTCCGAAATGTGGGCAATGAATATCCCTTCCATAGACTTGACAATTAAGCCTTTTCAGTGTATTCTTTCGGGAGGATAATGCGCATTTGCATGATACGGTATTTTTCGAGTTTGGTTACTTCAAATCGAAAACCTGCATATTCGGCATAAGCTCCCAATCGAGGAAGCTCCTGTTTTACTTCCAAATATATGCCACTCAGAGTGTCTACTTCTTGCGCTATCTCTTCAAACACTTTTGAGTCTATATGCAAGAGTTTGCAAAAGTCATTGATGGGAGTTCTTCCTTCAAAAAGAAGGGATCCGTCAGGCATGCGGGTGTAGGGGAGCTCTTCATCGTCATATTCATCGGTTATTTCACCAACAATTTCCTCCAAAATGTCCTCCAAGGTGATCAATCCGGAGGTACCTCCATACTCATCAACCACAATTGATATGTGTATTCTTTGTGAGCGAAACTCTTCCAAGAGGTCATCTATTTTTTTGTTCTCGGGAACGAAATATGCTTCTCGGATCAATTTATGCCAATTAAAATCGGCAGCCTCATGGGTGTAGGGAATGCAATCTTTGATGTAGAGAATACCTTTAATATCGTCTTGGGTGCCCTGAAATACGGGAATGCGAGAGTAGCCCGTCTCCACGATAAAAGCCAACACTTCCGTAAAATTCCAATTGTAGTCGATGGTTACCATGTCCACACGAGGCAACATAATCTCGTTGGCAGTTTTGGCATGAAACTTTATGATTTCACCGATTAACTTACTTTCCTCCTCCGTTTGGTCTATGGTTAATTCCACCGCTTTGGACAAATCGTCCACAGAGAGTTGATATTGCTTGCTTTTTTTCTTGTTCCAAGAGGCGGAAATTTTGATCAACCCCTTCGATAAGGGCGATAAAAATCGGTACAGTGGATACATTATTTGAGTAGAAAACCTACTGAAAGCCAAAGGGTGGTTTTGTGCATAAACCTTGGGAATAATCTCACCAAACAGTAGAAGAATGAAGGTTAAGGCAATGGTTTGTACCACAAATCTCATCGACTCGGCATCTCCGAAGTTGAACGTCAAGCGCACCCAATAGTCGCTTAGGAGAACTATCCCCAAATTGACCACGTTGTTACCGATGAGGATTGTAGCCAATAATCTTTCGGACTCGCCCAGCAAAGCCAATAATTTGTGGTCTATGATGGTATCACTTCTGCGAATTTCGTGGATGTCTTGTGGTGAAAGAGAAAAAAAAGCTGCCTCGGAGGAGGACATATAGCCCGATAAAACCAACAAAAGTGCAATTATTATAAGTGCAATGGCAGCTTCTAAAGTGAAGGGGAGTATCTCCACTTTGGGGACTGTCAAGGAGAGAAAAGAAGAAAATAAGGACGGTACTATGGTATCCATCAAGATGATATACTTATGAATTAACGATTGATATTCTTATTCTGTTCGTGAGGATGATTGCCCACGTAGCCCACCCGCTCGGCGATTATTTCGGTAATGGAGTGCATCGTATTGTTTTTGTCGGCATATTTACGGTAGCTTATACGTCCTTCCACCATGATGAGATGCCCTTTGCGTACAAATTTCTCGCAAAAAAGAGCTTGCTCTCCATAAGTTGTGATGCGATGCCAATCGGTATGTTCCGGGCTCATGCCCCCATTGCGCAGCCGATAGCTTGGTTGCGTTGTTGCCAAAGAAAACGTAGCTGTTGCCATATTTTCTTTGATATAACGGATTTCAGGGTCGCCTCCCACGTAGCCAACAAGGATAACTTTGTTCAGAAACATAACCTCGATTCTCTAAAATATGATGGACAGACAGATATATTCTGTGAAATTAAAATATGGGGTGGTATAGCGTTATTCGATTTAGGCATTTTCTTCATTCGAATAGAGATCGGGCATCTGAAAGATAGGCGGCAAGGTTTTGCAGCTTGAGAGAATTGCTTTTTTGCCATTGCTCGATGAGCTTTTCGAAGGATGAAGCGAATGAAGGATGGCGAGCAAGGCGTTCCAAAAAAGAAAGTTCTGCAGGATTGAATGGTGTTTGTATATTTTCCGAAGCTGTAATATCGAGCAAAACACACTCTACAAACTCCTTGTCTAAGGGTTTTTGTAAAAGTATTTTGCGAGAAAGTGCCATGATAACAAAGCTGCGATTCTCTTTTTCTGCCCAAAGAATGCCCCAAATAGGCGATTTGCACGCTAAAGAGCTTAGGAGATGATGAGCATATATATCCTTTAGTTCTTGAGTGGTTAGTTCTTGAAATAAGGATACGGCTCGGCTCAAGGTCAAGGATTTACTCGGATAGATAATCAACCCCAATATCTTTAATTCTCTCGAACGAGTGGCAAGAAGATGTTCGGCAAAAGAAAGCGTTGAGGGCAGTCCGTGTGCCAATTCCCTTATATGCGGTATTGAAAGCCCAAAGTTATACTCATAATCAATCCCTTTTTCTCGCATGGAAGATGCCATAACCCCATCCATTCGGGCACGTATCCTTTGCCTTAGCCGGCGCAGGATATCTTGTTCCTCTTGAGAAATAGAAGGGGGGGAGGAAGGGGTGATAGCTTCTGTCATAAAATTGCAATTTGCAATAGTTTGATCTCGAATGAATTAGGCAGAAGCTATTGTTGCTATAAGACGAGAGAATATCCGTCCCATTTTTTCAGATGCTTTGTTTGCAGCATCTATAACTTCCTGAGCATCGTTGGTATAATCACCTTCAAAATGCCACCCCTCATTGGTTATCACAGACATCCCGAACACTCTTATACCGGCATGGCGTGCCACTATAACTTCGGGTACTGTGCTCATGCCGATAGCATCACCACCACCCAATTGATAGAACCTATATTCAGCGGGAGTTTCGTAGGAGGGACCGGTAAGCCCCACATAAACCCCCTTCTTTAATTCAATCTTTTCCTCAGCCGCAATGCGTTCAGCCATGGCTATGAGTTCTCGGTCATAAGCACGGGTCATATCGGGGAAACGCACTCCAAACTCCTCTTTGTTGGGACCGATCAATGGATTGGGAAGATTGTTTATGTGATCTCGAATGATCATCAGATCTCCCACGTGGAACGTGTTGTTAATGCCTCCTGCGGCATTGGAAACAAAAAGAGTTTCCACTCCGATTAGTTTCATCACGCGCACGGGGAATGTCACTTGCTCCATGGAGTAGCCCTCGTAGTAATGGAAGCGTCCCTGCATGGCTATTACAGGTACGTTGGCAAGTTTCCCACAAATGAAATTTCCTTTATGTCCGATTGCAGTGGAATGAGCAAAGTGAGGGATTTCATTGTAAGGAGTAATCGTTGCGTCTTCAATTTTATCGGCTAATGTTCCTAAACCACTTCCCAATATAATCCCTATTTTCGCAGGAAAAGGGAGCCTTTTTTTGAGAAAATCTGCAGACTCTTGATACGTTTTTATATCCATAGTTTTCATTTTTGTTTTACGCCATATCGGTCAATTAAATTGTATGCTCTTTGGGCTGCTTTCATGAGCACTTCTTCTTCGCCGGGGATTACACCTTCACGCATCAATATATGTCCATTTACAATAGTTGTATCTACAACGGAACCATAGGCAGAGTAGACTAAGTTGGAAGTCAAATTGTGCATTGGTACCATGGTGGAAACGTTCGTCTTGAGCAGGCACAGGTCTGCCAATGCTCCTTCTTGGATAACGCCCCCTTCAAACCCCAATATGTTGTATCCTGTTTCGGTTGCCGAACGATATATATCCGGCGCAGAAGTTGCCGTGGAATCAAATCGCCATACTTTGCCCAATAAAGCCGCCATACGCATGGCAATGAACATGTCTAAGTTGTTGGAAGAAGAGCACCCATCTGTTCCTATTCCCACACGTATGCCTCGCTGTTTCATCTCCTCGAAACGGAAAGCAGATCCCGATGCCAATTTCATGTTGGACGCTGGGTTGTGTACTGTTGCAGCACCGGATTGGGCTATGATGTCCAATTCATTATCCTCCAACCAAAGGCTGTGTGCCAAGACAAATCGATCGCTGAGAGCTTCTATTTTACGAAGATATTCAGCCGGGCGTAGTCCATAGTTGCGTATGGAGTCGGCAACTTCCGTTTGTGTTTCTGATAAGTGCAGGTGTACCAACACGCCCGTTTCATCGGCAAAATCTCGGCAAAATCGGAGTTGCTCGCCACTGACCGTATAGATGGCATGGGGGGCTATTGAATAGACAATACGATCTGAAAACTGCTCAAAATCTTTGCGAAACTTATGGCAATTCTCCCGATCTGCTTGAGCTCTTGAGGTATCTCCCCTATCAAAAAGAGTATAACCCACCACCGCTCTGATTCCCGAATCTTCGGCGGCTCTTGCAGTAGCCAAAGGAGAAGCATACATGTCCAGAAAAGCGGTTGTCCCTGTACGAATCATTTCAATACAAGCCAATCGTACCCCCCAGTAAATATCCTCTTCTGTCATGTGTGCTTCCACAGGCCAAATATACTCTTCCAACCAAGGCATGAGAGGGAGATCGTCTCCATATCCCCTGAAGAGAGTCATTGCGGCATGGGTATGAGTATTTGCCATACCGGGGACAACAACTCTATGCGATCCTTCCAATATATCAAAACCCTCGTTCTGAGGAATGAATGGAGCAATGCGAACAATTCTATTTCCTTCGATAAGAAGGTCTTGAATTATTCCGTTAATCAACGCTCCGGAGATTAAGATAGGTTTCATGGGTTTAACGATAGAAGCGATAAAACTCCGCTGCTGCCTCTATACCGATACGGAAGAGATCCAACGGAAAGTTTTCATTGGGAGAGTGAATGGCGTTGCTCTCCAAACCAAAGCCCATGAGTACGCTCTTCACACCGAGTATTTTTTCAAATTGGGCTATAATAGGGATACTCCCCCCTCTACGAATAGCCAAAGGACGCTTGCCAAAGGCAACGCTACACGCTTGTTCAGCTGCTTTATAGGCAGGCAAATCTATGGGACACAGATAAGCTTCACCACCGTGCATGGGAGTAACCTTGACGCGGATGTAAGGCGGAGCTATTTGTTGTACATAGTCAATAAACAATTGTGAGATTTTAGCATGATCTTGATTAGCAACCAAGCGGGTAGAAACTTTGGCATAGGCTTTAGACGGGAGTACAGTCTTTGCCCCCTCTCCGGTGTATCCACCCCAAATGCCACAAACGTCAAAGCTGGGGCGGCAGCTATTACGCTCCAAGGTACTGTAACCTTCTTCTCCGAATAGGGCATCGACATCGATGGCTTTTTTGTATTTCTCTTCGGAGAAAGGTATTTGAGCAATCATCTCTCGTTCTTCGGTAGAGAGAGGGACTATATCATCGTAGAAATGGGGAATGGTGATGCGCCCATTGGCATCTACCATTTGCGCTAAAATTTTAGAGAGTTCGTTGATGGGATTGGCAACAGCCCCTCCAAAGTGACCTGAATGTAGATCTCTATTGGGACCGGTTACCTCTATCTCCCAATATGCCAAACCTCTTAACCCGGTGGTCAAAGTGGGCGTTTCTCGACTAACCATGCTGGTATCGGAGACCAATATGGCATCGGCTTTGAGCATTTCTTTGTATTCTTGGCAGAAAGCTCCTAAGTGGGTAGACCCAATCTCTTCCTCACCTTCAAATATAATTTTCACATTACAACGAACCAAATCAAGAGCCAAGGCTGTTTGCAATCCTGCCATTTGTATCATGGATTGTCCCTTGTCATCATCGGCTCCACGTGCCCAAATATGTCCATCACGTACAACGGGTTCAAAAGGATCGCTCTTCCACAAGTCCAAAGGTTCTACCGGCATTACGTCGTAGTGTCCGTAGATGAGAATAGTTTTTGCCGCAGGGTCTATAATTCTTTCTGCATACACAACCGGATTACCGGCAGTGGGGTAAACTTCCGAGCGTGTCATGCCCATCTTTTTAAGATATTGGCACCAATGTTCAGCCATGCGTAGCATATCCGGCTTGTGTTCCGATTTAGAACTGATGCTGGGAATGCGGATGATTTCAAAGAGGTCTTCTAAAAATCTCTCTTCATTGGTCTGAATATATTCTTTTATGGTCATAATTATTTTGTTTTGCTTCTTTGCCAAAGGTAACACATTCTTCATGTTCAAACAACAGATGTTTTCATCGTGTTTTTGAGTAGACTTATGTAGTCAAATGCGAAGTTTTTACTTACAAGAAGACGATTTGTGAAAAGATTGGTGGAAAAATTTATTCACAATGGAGCCTTGAGTATATTGCGGTTGATGTAAATATCCAAAAGCAGACAAAAGAGGCACTCGATACTTTTTCTACTCTTTATGCATCGAAGGTTGAGGGTGATAGGAGCGAACCGAGGAGACCAAATTCTTTACCAGTTCTTTCAATTCTTCCAAAAATGTGGCAGCTTCGTATTCCTTTCGTTCTATCTGCCTTAGTTTATATTCCCAAATACCGGTAAGTTCGGCACTTTTCAGAAGCGGATCTTGTATGGAGGCTATAAGCTGGATACCTGTTTCGGTAGCCCGAAGTGAGTTTTTTTCTCGGCGGATGTAATTAC
This sequence comes from Porphyromonas sp., assembly GCA_041848345.1. Taxonomy (GTDB): domain Bacteria; phylum Bacteroidota; class Bacteroidia; order Bacteroidales; family Porphyromonadaceae; genus Porphyromonas. The sequence continues at coordinate 72,619 of JBGZIN010000044.1, read as the reverse complement.
GCTTGAATAGTGTTTCAATGATGGCAGCTCGAGTGGATGGACGTCCTATTCCATTCTGCTTGAGAGCCTCTCGAAGATTTTCATCTTCCACCAATTTCCCCGCAGTTTCCATGGCTCTAAGGAGAGTTGCTTCGGTGAAGTATTTGGGAGGTTCTGTTGTTTTTTCGCGAATAGAAGCTGTGTGTGCACCACGCTCTCCTTTTTTGAGATGGAGTAGAGCAGTGTCAGCATCTTTGCTTTCTTCTGAAATGTTTTCAGAGTCTTTGTTCTCTGTGGAGGTATTTGTAGAGTTTTCTTCCTTGATAGGGTGTAGCACTGTGCGCCAACCTTGTTCCAACAATTCTTTCCCGGTAGCTTTGAATTCCAGTCCATCAATATGGGCTATAACTGTGGTTGTTACCGTTTGGGCATCGGGATAGAATGCGGCTATGAAGCGACGAACTACGAGATCGAATATCCTTTTCTCGAGTTCGCTCAACTGTGGTATCGGAGCCCCTGTGGGGATTATGGCGTGGTGGTCTGTAATCTTTTTATTGTCGAATACTTTCTTACTCTTTTTCAGTGTCTTTTGCTCCAATAGAGGGGTAGTAAATAGGATGTAATCCTTTAGTCCATTGAGAATTTTCGGAACCTTGGGATAGATATCATCCGGTAGATAGGTGGTGTCTACGCGAGGGTAAGAAGTAATCTTTTTTTCGTATAAAGACTGAATTACTTGCAGCGTAACTTCGGCGGTCATACCAAATCGTTTGTTGGCTTCCACTTGTAGAGAGGTTAAGTCAAAAAGCCGAGGGGGAAGCTCCTTACCATTTGTTTGGGTAATGTCTACAATTTCAATCGGTTTGTCTTTGATCTGCTCTAATAGAACTTCCGCTCTATGTCGGTCCGGAAAAGCATCCTCTGTTTGCCGAAATGTTGTGCCTCGATAGATTGTTTGCAATTCAAAACTGGTGGATGATTGAAAACCCTCTATTTGTTGTTGGCGCTCCACCAACAGAGCTAATGTGGGTGTTTGTACTCTGCCAATGGATAATACTTGCCCTCGCTGTCCGTGACGCAGTGTGTATAGACGTGTCCCGTTGATGCCTAACAGCCAATCTCCTATGGCACGTGCCAAACCCGCTTCATAAAGCGGGCGCATGTCATCGTTGTCTCGAAGGGATTCAAAACCTTCTTTCAATGCTTCGTCTGTAAGAGAGGAAACCCACAATCTTTTTATGGGGCATTTACATAGGGCTTTGGAGAGAACCCATTGTTGAATAAGTTCTCCTTCTTGTCCGGCATCACCACAATTGATAACCATTGATGCCTTCTCTACCAACTGTTTGATTGTCTCAAACTGTCGTTGGTAACCGGGGTCGTCAATGAGCTTTATACCAAATCGAGGAGGGATAAGAGGCAATTCGCCTAAGCTCCACCTTTTCCAAAGTGGTGTATAGTCGTCAGGCTCTTTGAGGGTGCACAAATGCCCCAAAGTCCATGTAACGCAATAACCATTGCCTTCTATATACCCCTGCCGCTGTGTGGTAGCCCCCAATACGCGAGCTATTTCACGAGCGACAGAAGGTTTTTCTGCAATACAAACAATCATGAAAGAGGTTTAATCCACAGTTTCTCCACCAAACTCCATGAGATAAGCTTTAATGAACTCATCTATGTCACCATCCATAACGGCATTGACATTGGATGTTTGATAGTTGGTTCGATGGTCTTTTACGCGTCGGTCATCGAATACATAGCTTCTTATTTGCGAGCCCCATTCGATTTTTTTCTTGCCTGCTTCTACTTTTGCTTGGGCAGCTCTGCGTTTCTCAAGCTCAATATCGTAGAGTTGAGATCGTAGCAAACGCAACGCATTTTCTCTATTGTCCAACTGAGAACGACTTTCTGTGTTCTCAATGACAATCTCTCTTTCCTCACCCGTGTCGGGATCTTTGAACTGATAATGCAGACGCACACCGGTCTCTACCTTGTTCACATTTTGCCCCCCGGCACCACTTGAACGGAAGGTATCCCAACTCAAGTTCGCCGGATTTACTTCTATTTCGATGGAGTCATCCACCAAGGGTACCACAAAAACAGAGGCAAAGGATGTCATGCGTTTTCCCTGAGCATTGTAGGGAGACACACGTACGAGGCGATGTACTCCATTTTCACTTTTTAGAAACCCGTATGCCAAATCACCTTCCAGCTGCATGGTGACGGTTTTGATACCTGCTTCATCACCATCTTGCCAGTTGGTAATGGTCACTTTGTAGTCATGCTTTTCACCCCATCGTTGATAGAGGCGAACCAACATTGAAGCCCAATCCTGACTTTCTGTTCCTCCTGCCCCGGCATTCACTTTTAGTACAGCACCCAAGTGATCTTCTTCAGCTCGGAGCATATTACGAAGCTCGGTATCTTCAATGAGAGAAAGAGCTGTCTCGTAGGCTTGTTCTACCTCGTTTTCTTCGGCAACTCCCTCCTTGAAAAATTCAAAGGATAGGCGCAACTCTTCGACAGCAGAAACGACAGCTTCGTAGGCTTCTATCCAGCGACGGATTTCCTTTACCTTACGCATCTGGGTTTCAGCCCTTTTGTTGTCTTCCCAAAAATCGGGGGCTTGAGTTTTTAACTCTTCTTCTTCTAATTGGATACGTCTGTTATCGACGTCAAAGATACCCCCTCAGCGCTTCCGTGCGCTCCAACAAGTTGTTAAGTTGGTCTGTTGTAATCATTATACTTCTTGTTTAACTATCGCTTTGTTTATAATGCTTTATCCCCATTAGAAGGGATTATTTTTCTGCATACATTTGCTCAATTTCTTTCGCATAGTTTGCTTGAATGACCTTGCGCTTTAATTTAAGAGTGGGGGTCAATTCTTTTTTCTCTGCGGAAAATCCCTCTGAAAGTAGGGCTATGCGTTTAATCTTCTCGAATGTGGCAAGTCCGGCTTGCAGTTGTTCGATAGCTGCCATTACAGTGTTTTGCACTGCCTCATTCGTTTGCATTTCCTCTATGGAAGGGTCTCCTTTTATGATACTTCTTTCTCGACAGATATTTTTGAGTAAGCCCCAATTAGGATAGATTAGAGCCGATACAAATTTGCGCTCATCGGCAATGATCGCCACCTGCTCGAACAGAGGATTGGACGTGAGTAAGTTTTCGATTTGTTGAGGGGCAATATACTTTCCGTTAGCGGTTTTGAAAAGATCTTTTATTCTCTCTGTGAAGAATAGGGTAGAGCCTTCCAATCTTCCGGCATCGCCCGTTCTGAACCATCCATCGGAGGTGAATGCTTCGTGATTGGCTTCCTCATTTTGGTAATATCCCGGGGTTATTGTCTCTCCTTTGAGTTGAATTTCATTGGTCTCGGGATCGATACGCACTTCCAAGTCTTTGAATACCTCTCCGATAGAGGATATTGTAAACCCTCTTTCCATATAGGCAGATACAGTGGCACAAGTTTCAGACAGCCCATATCCGACGATGATGGGAATGCCTACCGATTGGAGAAATATATTTATCTCATCGCTCAATAAAGAACCAGCTGTTGGGAAAAAACGCCCTCGCTGCAATCCTATGGCTCTCCGTAGCAAAAAGAAAATCGTATTGGAGAAAAACTGATACTGAAGAGTAAGCAACAAAGGCGGATTTTTGAATTGATTCCAATAGTCCAAACGGTAGCGACGCCCAATTTTGATGGCATGGCGGTAAATCTTTGCCATGAATTTGGGGGAGTTGCTTATATGCGTTTCTACACCCTGATATACTTTTTCCCAGTAGCGAGGGACATTGCACATTAGCGTAGGTTTGATTTGAGGCATCACCTCTTGTATCTTCTTCGGATTGGTTACAACAGCAGTACGCACCCCTTGTGCCATACAGAAGTAGACCCATACTTTTTCGAAGATATGGCTGAGAGGTAAGAAATTAACGGAAGTATCACTTGTCCCAATGGAAGGATATACTTCATGGTGCTTGTCTATTTGTATGGCTATGGCTTTGTGCAGTACTTGTACCCCCTTGGGTTGTCCCGTAGTACCACTTGTGTATATAAGGGCAGCCAAATCCTCCGGAAGAGTCTCTCCCATGCGCACTTTGACTTTTGTTTCGCAAGTCATGGAATCTCCCATGCGCACAAATTCATCAAAGTATATGGAAGTGTTGTCGTCGAATTGACGGACCACAGATCGGTCGAATATGATGATCTTTTTTATTTGCCCGAGTTCTTTTTGTACTTGAAATGCATTGTTGTACTGATACTGCTCTCCAACAAATATGGTAGATACCGAAGCGTTACTTGCTATTTGGAAGACTTGATCGGGCGAGGAAGTGGAATACATGGGCACAGATACGGCACGCATGGCAAATATCCCCATTTCGGTATAAATGAACTCGCTTTTGTTGGGGGAATAAATCCCTATACGATCTCCCGGTACGACATCTAACTGAGCCAATCCTTTAGCGGCAGCAAGACAATTGGCAGCTACCATTTCGCCCGATAGGTTTTCCCATTCTCGGGTTTCCGGATTGAACTGTTTGATGATTTTGTTGTTCCGATACTTCGTTTGAAGCAAGTGGATAATATCGGCTGTATGACGGATTTGCATAGTGGAAGTTTTTTATTCCCTTTTTGAGTTGTGAGTTAAGTTGCCTGCCGTTAGAGGAGGCGAAATAGGTAATTGAATTTTACTATACCGAACAATTCGCTGGATTTACTGTACGGGTCGCGTACCGTGGTTGAGAATAGATCGTTGAAACCATAGTATAGCATAATGTCCAGCTCTAAGTCGTGCTTGCCAAAGGTGTAGGAAAGCGAGGGACCTCCGATGAGCCCCCAGGCAAACTTATTGACTACATTCAGAGCGTGCCGAGTTTCGTCTTGTTGGGTAAAACCATCCCCTGATTTGTTTACATTCTCTCCAATGAAAAGCCCTATTTGAGGTCCCATTTTTACGCCTGCTTTGAGCTTATTCATGGGATAATATAGGTGGCACAACAAGGGTAAATCGATAAAACTCAGTCTCCGAAAATAGCTACGTCCACTGCTATTATCGGAGTAAGTCTCTTTCCATCCTCTTTGGGAAAGGGCTACTTCCATGGAGAACGCCACATACTCACTATTGCTCATGGTGGCAACAAATCCAATTCTTGCTCCCGAAGCTATGGACTGTGTCACGGAGGGCATGAATAAAACTTGCGAGGCAACATACCCCAAAGACCCACCGATATGAAGAGATGGATGGGATAGAGTGGGTATCCTCTCCTTTTGTTGTGCCCAAAGCAGTGAAGGGAGGAGTAGAAGAATGCAAATAATTATCTTTTTGTGGTACATGAAGCAGTGGCTTACTTAATAACCGACATCTTGACGATGTGGCTTTCCTGAGGCATCAAATGTTACAAAAAAGAGCCCGACACTTGTGTAATGCTCTTCGTTATTGAGCCGTTTGAATATGAAATTCATCTGCAGCCCATCGGAGGGAAGCTGCGAGAAAGAGTCTGAGAAAGAGGCTCCATATATGGCAGAGGCACGAATAAAGTAGCGGGCAATATCGTATCCGAGCACGTTGTAGCGAGGAAATCCATCTGTGTTTTTTCGGTTGAACCATAGTTGATAGTTCTTTAGAAAACCGGCACTCTCTTTCATGGTGCGGTCAAAGAAGAAGGACGAATAGATCGTACCTCTGTATTCTCCTAAATCGGATAGCGTCTCCTTTCCGTAAGATTGCCATTCGGGATAGCCGAAAATGGTAACATCCCTGACAGTCGAATAGTACCTTTTCAGGGCAGATAGAAGTTCTTTGAGCTGTTTTTGACCACCTTGGTTAGGTATCAACACAGTGTTGTTGGAAAGAACGGATGTGGCATTTCCGGAGATAAAGTCTCTGTGGCTGCAAGTTTGAAACTTGCGTCCCGTATTCTTAATCTGTTTTTTCAGTGCGGTAACAACCGCTTTGTGATTGCCTTGCTCCTCCTCAATAAAGAGAATGTTTTCGTTGTTGTATCGAGACGTAAATCCTTGGGCAACGAATGGATATAACTCTTGTTGCGGGGTATTTATTCTGAAAATGGAGCGAGAAGAGGCACTCTTTTTACTTTGAGCGATAAATGGAGATATGTAGGGTATTCCCTCCAACTCGGAATACTTGGAAAGCAAGTTCACGGTCCTTTCCGTATGTCCACCGATGATTAAATTGGCAGATTGCAGCTTTTTGTCCGAGAGTAGTGTTTGCAGATCGCCTTCATTTTGTACTTGGTGTACGTTGAGTGTAACGGAGATTCCATTCCTCTTAAGTTGGTACAGCCCCAATAAAAATCCCTCATAAAATTGGATATAACGCGCAGGACCATTGTTACCCACAGGAAGTAGAAGGGCAACATCCACTTTGTTGAGCCCCTCGGGAGAGACAACGATGATTTTATTATTGGCATTCGGATTGTTGGAACCGTTGGAAAGGGCAACCCGTAATTCCGTGCCCGGCTGTAAAGACTCCGCAGAAATATCAGGATTGTATTGCAGCAAAATGGCAACGGTTATGCCATATCGCTTGGCTATTGAGTAGAGCGTCTCTCCCTGTTGGACTACGTGAAACCCCTCTTTGGTTGAGGGTGGAAACTGAGGTTGTTGAACGCTCTTCTTTATGGGGATGCGCAACTCTTGTCCGATGCGAATGCCCAATTCGGAACCGGGGTTTAGTTTGTATATATCTTCCTCACTGACACCGTTTCTGCGAGAAATGGAGTACACAGTCTCCTGGGCTTCCACAACGTGTATTTTGTGGGGAGGGGATTGGTGTGACGAGGTTGCTCCTACTCTGAAAGTGCAACTAAGAATAGCGAAGAGAAGGATGAGCAGTTTGTTGGCTTTTGATATTCGTCCCATTTTTTATCTGCTTTGTTGTGAATATGCCTGAAGTGCAGTTCTCTCTGTATATTTCCCTGCAAAGGTACTATAAAAAGAATGATTGGACACCCGATTTCCCCTTTGTCAGCTGTTCCGAATAGCGCTGTACTATCCCTTTTTGAACTACTTTTGTGGTGGAAAAAAGAGCGTTGGGCTACACTTGAACCATCTATGATAAAAGAGCAAACATCGTTATCGCATCAGGAAAGGAAGTTTCTCCTCGGTTTGCAAAAAGCCAAAGGGAGACGTGAACATAGGCTCTTCGTGGCAGAGGGACCCAAACTGATAGAAGAGTTGCTTGAGGCTTTTCATTGCACCCTGCTTATAACAACTCCCACTTGGTGGCATACTTTTCCCAAAACGACAGCAATAGATAAAGTAATCCTACTGCCGGACAATTACGATTTTACTGCCATAAGTTCTTTGCAAACTCCCCGTCCCATGATTGCTGTTTTTCGCCAACCCGACAAGGTTGAGGCGTTGCCGGTTATAACGGGAATGAGTCTTTTGCTGGATAATGTGCAGGACCCTGGGAATGTGGGTTCTATTCTCAGGACGTGTGATTGGTTCGGCATCCGCAATGTGTTCATCACTTTGGGCACGGCAGATCCTTTTTCACCCAAGGTGGTTCAAGCAACGATGGGAGGTTTGGCTCGAGTGAAACTCTTCTTTATTGACGATATAGAGGCTTTTATGAAGAGTATTACTGCGGCTCGGATACCGGTGTGGGGTACATTTCTGGAGGGAGATAATTTGTTGGATGCTCGTTGCCCTCTGCCTCATCCTGCCGAACCCTCTCTGTGGGTAATGGGCAATGAGGGAAAAGGCATAAGTGATCAAGTGGCTCGCCATGTAACTCATGCCGTAACCATCCCCGCTCAAGCAGTTGACGGTCAGCATTCGGAGTCGCTCAATGTGGCTGTGGCAACAGCTATTGTCATCGCCCGATGCTTCTTTTCCTAAGGTCTTTTTTTCTCGTTTATAGGCTTTTTTCTTCTTTTATGCCCCGTATCAGATCATGACAATCGGGGAATGGAGGTGTTTAGTCTTCCCTTTTTGCTATTTATCTCAAAGGATATGTTTACTTTTGCGGAGCGATTTATAGAGGCAGGGTGCAAGTCCCTACCGGTGGTGATAGTCCACAACTCTCTGATTTTTTACGGAGACTGACAAGGTGTAATTCCTGGACCGACGGTATAGTCCGGAGGAGATATGAATCGGCTTTTCGTTTTCTTTGCCCTTATCAGGAGGGAAGTGGCGTTCTGCCTATTGCTATCTCATTTGCCGTCTATTTAGAGAGCTTGTGTTTGTAGATATTTATTTAGGACATTACAATTAGCATAGAACAATGGCAACAGAAACTCCAACGACACAATTGGAAGAACGTATTCAGCGAGCAGTAGCAGCGCTTAGAGAAGGGCGAGGTATCTTGTTGGTGGATGATGAAAATCGCGAAAATGAAGGCGATATAATCTATCCGACTTCAAATTTGACAGCTCAAAATATAGCATTGATGATCAGAGAGTGCAGCGGTATTATATGTCTTTGCTTGAAAGATTATAAGTGTCAAGAGCTAAATCTGCCCCCGATGGTGCAGAATAATACATGTAAAAATCAAACTGCTTTTACCATATCCATCGAAGCTCGTGAGGGTGTAACGACGGGGGTATCGGCTGCCGATCGTCTTTGTACTATACAAACAGCTGCAAGAGAGGGCGCAAAAGCAGAAGATTTGGTGCATCCGGGACATGTGTTTCCTCTCAGAGCAAAGAATGGGGGAGTGCTTGAGCGTCGAGGACATACCGAGGGAAGTATCGATATTGTATCCATTGCGGGCTTGGGTGACACTGCCGTTTTGTGCGAATTGACCAATGAAGACGGTACTATGGCGCGTATGCCTGAAATAGAAGTTTTCAGTGAAAAGCATAATATGCCCATTTTGACCATTGAGGACATTGCTTTGTATCGCAAGCTCCATTCGCTATGATTTAGAAGATAACTTCAGTCGATAATCGTTTCTCCCTTTCGCTCTTTTCTTCGGCGGACAATCCGAGGAGAGACAGACAGGCTCACGTAGGTAATTCTTTTTTGATACCTATCGTGAGCTTGTTTCTTTTGTCCAAAGCTCCATTCATAAGGTTTTATGGAGTGTGTTGGTTGCCTTTTGAGAGGATTGGCGGGGCTTGAGATGGCAATTTGTTTGGGGTGCAAAATTTCTGAGTTTTTGTTGTACGACTTTTGACCATCTCACAGATTTTTTCCTCTTGTTCTAATTCATTGCTTTTTAGGTGTTTATGGAAGTTGGATTTTGTATGCATTCAAATTTGAGTTTGTATGCATACAATTTCGATTTTATATGCATTCATTTTACAGTTTGTATGCATACAAATTCTTTCTTCCTTCCCATCTCTTTTGCAAGGAGAGGAGAAGAGTTTTTTCAAACATCCATTCCTCTTTCAGTTTTTTGACTTCGGCGGGAGTTCCTGTCCTAATAAAAAGTGCTATCTTTGCAACAGTTTCAATCGAATTATTCTATAAACAACAAAAACAATGGTGGACGATTCATTACCTCCGAGTAGGTACAAGAGAGTGTTGAAGAGAGAGCGCAAGGCTCTTGCTTGCAACATCGATACTTGGGGGTATCTTGTCCCTTTGTATTGTAGTGTGTAGAGCTTAGATCTGTGCCTTTGCGGCTTCTCTCCATTTTTACGAACTAAAAAACAGAGCAGCTCAAGCTGTGGAAAGAAGCAAACTATGCGCAGATTTATTTATCCGGAAAAAGGTTTCATAGAGTCCGATAGGGTAGAGGCAGGGTGTTGGATAAAGGTTGTTTGTCCGACTACCGAAGATTTGAATTTCTTGGTCGAAGACATTGCCATACCCGACTCCTTTTTGGCCGATATTGCCGATACGGACGAGCGTCCGCGTATCGAAGAAGAAGATGGTTGGGAATTGACAATTATCCGCATCCCAATAGCTGTTTCCGATTCTCCCACGCCATATACCACTATCCCCGTGGGGATTATTTACTCTCCCGAGCGGCATATCACGGTAACTGTTTGTTATCGGAGAACGCAGTTGATGCCCGATTTTATAGACCATTGCAAGAGAAAAAAAGTACTGGTTACCAACGAAGTGGACTTCATATTCCGTTTGGTGCACAGCTCTGCTGTGTGGTTTCTTAAGTATCTCAAGCAGATCAGTTCGTTAATCATGGAGGCAGAAGAGGCGTTGGAGAGCAGTATTCGCAACGAAGACCTCTTGCAGTTGATGAAATTGCAGAAGTGTTTTGTCTATTTCAGCACTTCCATTCGAGGCAATGAGGCTGTAATCAATAAGTTGTTAGCCATCAGACGCTCCATCCCTTATGACGAAGATCTTGCCGAAGACGTACGCATTGAGCTCAGTCAGGCATACAATACGGTAACCATTCACAGTGAAATCCTCACGGGTACGATGGATGCTTTCGCCAGCGTAATATCAAACAATGTGAATACCATAATGAAGCGCATGACCAGCGTCTCCATTATTTTGATGTTGCCCACGTTGATAGCCAGCTTGTATGGAATGAATGTGCCCAATGGATGGGAACACAATGCTTGGGCTTTTTGGATTATTTTCGTGGTTGCCATCGGATTTTCCGCCGGAGCATTCCTATTGTTGAGACGCATTAAGTGGTTCTAAGAAGATTTTTTATTACACAATAGTATATGATAGCAATCAATGACCTTTGTATTCAGTTCGGAAAGCGGGTGTTGTTTCAAGATGTAAATCTCAAATTTACCCCCGGCAACTGTTATGGTATAATCGGTGCAAACGGAGCGGGAAAGTCCACTCTTTTGCGTGCCATAAGCGGGGAGATAGATCCTACGCGCGGTTCTATTTCTTTGGGTCCGGGCGAACGTCTTTCCGTACTCAGCCAAGATCACTTTGCTTTTGATGAGTTCACTGTGCTCAATACCGTGCTTATGGGGCATAGTACACTCTGGAGCATAATGGAAGAGAAGAATGCGATTTACGCCAAGGAAGACTTCTCGGACGAAGATGGTAACCGAGTGGCAGAGCTGGAGGAGCAATTTGCCAATCTCGATGGGTGGAATGCCGAGAGCGATGCAGCTATGTTGCTCAGTGGTTTGGGGATCAAGGAAGATCTTCATTACCAATTGATGAAGGACATTAGCGGAAAGCAAAAGGTGCGTGTCCTATTGGCACGTGCTCTTTTTGGCAAGCCCGACAATCTTTTGCTCGATGAGCCTACCAATGACTTGGACTTAGACACCGTTTCTTGGTTGGAGGACTATTTGGCAGAAACAGAGAGTACCGTGCTTGTGGTTAGCCACGACCGCCACTTCCTCGACGCCGTTTCCACTCATACGATTGATATAGACTTCGGTAAGGTGCGACAATTTGCCGGTAACTATTCGTTCTGGTACGAGTCCAGTCAGCTGGCTTTGAGACAGCAACAGCAACAGAATAAAAAGAACGAGGAGAAACGCAAAGAATTGGAAGAGTTTATCCGTCGTTTTAGTGCCAATGTGGCAAAGAGTAAGCAGACAACAAGCCGCAAGAAGATGCTTGAAAAACTCAATATTGACGAAATCGTTGCTTCTTCTCGTCGCTATCCGGGGATTATTTTCCAACCGGAAAGAGAGCCGGGCAATCGTATTCTTGAGGTAAAAGGACTCACGGCATCGATTGAAGGACAAGTTTTGTTTCAAGATTTGAACTTCAATGTGGAGCAGGGAGATAAGGTCGTTTTTATCAGCCGAGACCCCAGAGCCATGACTGCTTTGTTTGAAATTATCAACGATAAGCGCAAAGCCGATGCAGGTACTTTTGAGTGGGGGCAGACCATAACGAAAGCCTATTTGCCTTTGGACAATACGGAGTATTTCAACACCGATATGACATTGATCGAATGGTTGAGCCAATTCGCTCAGGACACCAACGACGTGTATATAAAAGGTTTCTTGGGTCGTATGCTCTTCAGCGGAGAGGAGGTCAATAAGAGTGCTTCCGTTCTTTCGGGAGGAGAGAAGATGCGTTGTATGATCTCCAAAATGATGTTGCCACCCGGAGCCAATCTATTGGTCTTGGATACGCCTACGAACCACCTTGACTTGGAGTCCATTCAGGCGTTCAATAATACGCTTATCGGTTTCAAAGGTAATGTACTATTCAGTAGCCATGACCATGAGTTTATCCGCACGGTAGCCAACCGAGTGATCGAGTTGGGTCCCAAGGGGATTGTAGATAAGATTATAAACTACGATGATTATATCAGTGATGCATCTCTTATAGATCGTCGCAATGCTATTTATGAATGATATGAAGAAGAGTATTTTATCGTTATTAGTTGCCATACCTTGTTGTATGGGAGCGCCCTACATGGCAGTAGCGCAAAAAAATAGTCCGCAAATGGAACAACAGCAAACGCAACAATTAACTCCCGAGATGCTTCTTTCGATGGCTCGAGTGGGAGATTTTTCCCTTTCGTCGGATGGAAAGATGGTTGTTTATGCCGTCAGTTTTCCTGACATAAAGGAGAATAAAGCCAAGAGTAAAATCTATTTGGTAGGCAGTGACGGTCTTGGGCGTAGGGAAATAGGAGAAGGATATGCCCCCAAATGGCTGAAAGGAGATAAGCGCATTGCCTTTATGAGTACAAAAGATGGCTCTATGCAGCTCTATTCCATGACTGCAGAGGGAGGTGATATACGTCCCCTAACTCAGGTAGAGGGAGGGATTACGGGATATGTGTTTTCTCCCGATGAGCAGCAATTGCTCTATACAGCCAACGTTTCCATCAAGCCGGAGAAAGATGTTCGTCATCCCGATTTGGATAAAGCTACGGGGATTATCATCACCGATTTGATGTACAAGCATTGGGATGAATGGGTAACTTCCATCCCTCATCCGTTTGTAGCCCCCATTGGCACTGCGCCCGTCACTCAAGGAAAAGACCTTTTGGCAGGAGAGCCCTATGAAGCCCCTATGAAACCCCATGGTGATGTCTCGGATATTGCATTTACCCCCGACGGAAAAGGGATAGCTTATGCTTGTCGTAAAAAAACAGGATTGGAGTACAGTCTTTCCACCAATTCGGATATTTATTACTATGACATTGCTTCAGGTACTACTCGCAACCTCACGGAGGGTATGATGGGCTATGATACGCATCCGACGTTTTCACCCAATGGGCAATACATGGCGTGGGTGAGTATGGAACGAGATGGTTATGAGTCTGATCTGAAACGTCTTTTTATTTTGGACATGAAAACGGGTAAAAAGACCTATTTGACAGATGGGTTCGAGTGTGATGTGGAGAGTCCTTCTTGGTCTGAAGACGGACGTTCCATCTTTTTTATCTCTTGCGTAAAAGCAGAAACTCATCTCTTCGAGATCCCGCTCAAAAGCAAAAAGATCCGTCGCATCACCGAGGGTCAGGTTGATTATCGCGCTTTTGACATAAAGAAAGGTGTACTCGTGGCGTCTCGTCAGTCCATGTTGGTTCCTACCGACTTGTACAATGTAGACCTGAAAAAGGGCACAACCCGAGCAATTACGGCGGAAAACAAATCTATGCTGGATCAATTGGGAGAGGTGCGTTGTGAAAAACGTTGGATGACAACCACCTCCAACGAACAAATGTTGGTTTGGGTACTCTATCCTGCCAATTTCGATCCCAATAAGAAGTATCCTTCCATCCTCTATTGTCAGGGTGGTCCCCAAAGCACCATTAGTCAATTTTGGTCTTACCGTTGGAACCCTCGCATTATGGCAGAGCATGGGTACATTGTCATTCTGCCCAATCGTCACGGAGTGCCCAGTTTTGGAAAGGCTTGGAATGAGCAAATTAGTAAGGATTATGGCGGGCAAAACATGCGTGACTATTTGACTGCTGCCGATGAGATGAAGAAAGAACCGTTCATCGATCCGAATGGCATGGGCTGCGTTGGAGCAAGTTATGGCGGTTTTTCGGTATATTGGTTGGCGGGTCATCATGAGAAGCGTTTCAATTGTTTCATTGCCCATGCAGGTATTTTCAACATGGAGTCACAGTATTTTGAAACTGAGGAAAAGTGGTTTGCCAATTGGGATATGGGTGGAGCTCCTTGGGAAAAAGAGAATGCTGTCGCACAGCGAACATTTGCCAACTCACCCCACAAGTTCGTGGATAAATGGGATACTCCTATTTTGGTTATTCATGGAGAGTATGACTTTAGAATTCTTGCTTCTCAGGGCATGATGGCTTTTGATGCAGCTCGCATGAGAGGCATTCCCACAGAAATGTTGATTTACCCCGATGAAACACACTGGGTGGTGAAGCCTCAAAATGCTGTTCTTTGGCAGAGAACATTCTTCTCCTGGCTTGATCGTTGGCTGAAGAAGTAAGATATAAAATAGTGTGTCGGAGCAAATCACGGCACACTATTTCTCTTAATATGAAGTAGCTTTTGTAAGCCTATGATTAGAGATATAGTATTCGATTTTGGAGGTGTTTTGGTAGATTTGGCTCCGGAGGAGGCTATTCGACGTTTAACTTCTTTGGGAGTTTATGATGCTGTGGATTTGCTGGATCCCTATTTACAACGAGGGATTTTCAGGCTCTTGGAAAACGGGACTTTGTCCGTGCACCAATTTGAAACTCAACTCGCTCAGAGATACAATAAGGAGTTTATGCACGAAGAGCTTCTTTGGGCCATGGGTGGCTTTATAAAGAATGTACCTGCCTACAAATTTGAGTATGTTCAAAAACTTCGCATGCATTTTCGGGTTAGTATACTCAGTAATACCAACCCATATATATTGGAGATTGTGGACAGCCCTTCCTTTTTGAAGAACAGACCTCTTTCGGACTGGGTCGATAAGATTTATGCTTCAAGTCAGATGGGGGCATTGAAACCGGATCTTGAAATTTACGAACAGATGCTTTGTGCAGGGAAAATGGATGCCTCAACCACCTTGTTTTTAGATGATGGAAAGGCAAATGTAGAAGGAGCCTTAAAAGCCGGAATATCTTCTTTTCAGGTTCAAAATGGAGAAGACTGGCGAGAGAAATTGGAGGATTATTTGCAGAATTATTGATTCTATATTTATTTGTAATCTATTGTTTGATAGACTGTTATTCTTTTCTTCAAAAAAAAGAGCAGAAAAAGATATAGAGGAGTGTTTCAGATTAAGAAAAATGTACTACCTTTGCCGAGGATAGAGAAGAGAAGTGTTTTTTCTCAGGTCTAAAGCGAGAGCTTATTTGTATTGTAAGAACAAGATATTAACAATAAACTAATTTAAAGTATTATGATGAAGAAAGTATTTGGAATCGCCCTCCTTTCTATGGCGTTCTTTGCTTGTAACTCTGAGAAGTCTAACGAAACAACAACAGAAACTCCTGTTGAAGTTGTAGCTCCTGCTGAAGAGGCTGCTCCTGCTGAGGCTGCTCCTGCTACTGAAGAAGCTGCTCCTGCTGAAGCTCCTGCTACAGAGGCTGCTCCTGCTGAAGAGGCTGCTCCTGCTACTGCACCTGCAAACTAATAGAAAGGGCCTTTTCCTAAAAGGAAACGCACTACAAATCACAGGGAAAGGGAAAATTCTCGATAGAGTTTTTTCTCTTTCTTTGTCTGTTTCTATGCTTCCCCTCCCTTGTATTTCAAAGAGAGCCTTGCTGTTCGATATTGTAAAGAGTTTTGAACAAACTATTCATTGCTCAAAGACAGCAAAGAAACGGCTTTGAGCATTTTTCCGCTTTGCCGAGTTCCTCTTGTGTGGATAGATTTTGGGAGATGATGTCATGTTTGCTCTTCCAAATTTAGGGGTGGAATAGAATGATGAACCCGATTTTATTTAATGGACAAATAAATTAAGATTATCATGAAAAAATATTTCGGTATACTGCTATCAGTATCTTTATTTATCGCTTGTAGTTCCTCTTCCAATAATGAAGAGGGGCAAGTAGATTCTTTATCTATACCCAAAGTGGAGGAGCAAGCCAATCTTGCTGTTTCAGAAACTCCTGCTTTGGGGGAATGGAAGGGAATTTTCCCATTGGCAAGTTCCAATGAAAAAGGAGAAACAGAAGAAGAATTCTCTATTATTCTGAAGGAAAACAATCTTTGTGATTTCATTGGCTTCGCCGGAGATGCAAAGGATGTTCCTTACACATTTGAAGGAAATAAACTCACCGTTGGAGAGTCTGTTTTTGAATACGAAGGCGGAAAACTTTACCTTCTCAATGAAGAGGGCAAACGTTTCGATATGGGTAATTGCTACATTTTGGAGCTGGCACCTGCCACTACACCCGTAAAATAAGAGTAATAGACTGTAAATCAGAAAAGGAGGCTCTGAATAAGAGTCTCCTTTTTTTGTATGTATTTGAAAGTAAATCTCAGGTTTAGTAGATCGAATAGCTTTTTTCACTCATGGATTCGGCATCGGCATAGAGGAATATCCAAGGGCAATGTGCTGCAAGATAATTGGCAGGGTATGCTTTGGCTTCAGCCATGAGATTTACTATATTGCCGATAATGAAACGGCTCTTTCCACCAAAGGCATAGAACGCGACAGTTTTGGCACACTCTAAAGTTCCAAAAGTAGTCGTAACCAGATGGTCGTTGCTGTTGGGGATTTGGTTGCTGATATAAGTTTGCTCCGACCAAAATAGTTCTTCTTGTCCCGGATATATACCCACAGTGTGTCCATCATCTCCCATCTCAATAAGGGCAAAGTCGAAGCGAGGTTTACCATCCACCCGAGGTAGTAGGGTTAATTCTTCATTGGCATAGCGATCCGCTTCCGTATCGGGTGTAACATCCAAGGCAATTCGGTGGATATTTTCCACCGGGATATTCACTTTGCTGAAAAGATGAGCATCTGCCAAAGTGTAGTTGAAGCCGGCTTTCGTACCGCTAACCACCTCGTATGTAAAATAGATATGTACCTTTTCCCATTCGATGGGTGCTGCGACGAGGGCTCGATATACATGCACCGCATCTGTGCCGCCCGAGAGGGCTAAATGGTATTTATCCGCCTTTTGTACCTCTTGTGTAATTCTTTCAGCAAGTTTCAGTGCTGTTTCTTCTGCCGTATTATAGCTTATATTGTTCATATTTTGTTGTTTTGTATAGGGTTTATATCTCTTTCCATGAAGAGAACAATTGGTATAGCCTATTTTGTTCGGTACAAAAGTACTTTCTTTTTCATTCATCCCTTGGTATTTCTTTATAGAAGGGGGAGGTGAGGTCAGACAAGTAGGAATTGTTTTCTCCAAAGTCTTTCTGTGGCATTGCAAATACCCTACATATTCACTAATTTTGAACGGATTTTCCATGGTTCATTGCCATGAATAGTATAGAATAGAAAACAGGATGAGTTTCGATATAACAACCATAAGAAAGGATTTTCCCATACTGAACCAAGGGAACTCTTCTCGCCCTTGGATTTATTTTGATAGTGCCGCAACCACCCAAAAACCTCAGTGCGTGATAGAGAGTATCAACAGAGCCTATCAGTCTTGTAATGCCAATGTGCATAGAGGGGTGTATAAAATGAGCAGAGAGGCGACAGAGCATCATGAATCAGCTCGTTTGCGCATTGCTCGCTTTATAGGAGCTTCGTCTCAGGAGGTTATTTTTACTCGAGGGACCACGGAAAGCATAAACCTGGTGGCAGCTACTTTTGGCAATCAGTATGTGCAAGAGGGTGATGAAATTCTTATATCAGCCATGGAGCATCATTCCAATTTGGTGCCCTGGCAACAGTTGGCTCTGAGAAAAGGTGCAAAATTGAGGATTGCCCCCTTGCATAAGGATGGATCTTTGGATAGAGAGGCTTTTCGATCTGCATTGAATGAACGCACACGCTTGGTTGCCATTGCCCACATAAGCAATGTGTTAGGGACTGTAAATCCTGTAAAGGAGTTGATCAAAGAGGCGCACCAAGTGGGTGCAAAAGTCTTGATAGACGGAGCACAAGCAATTGCTCATTGCAGGGTGGATGTACGAGATTTGGATTGCGATTTTTACGCATTTTCCGGGCATAAAGTTTACGCCCCCACGGGAATAGGGGTTCTTTATGGCAAGGAAGAACTTTTAGATGCAATGCCTCCTTACCATTTTGGGGGAGAGATGATTGAAAAAGTAACATTTGAAACTACCTCTTTCAATAAACTACCTCACAAGTTTGAAGCGGGAACTCCTGACTATGTTGGTTCGGTAGCTTTAGCCACAGCGGTGGACTACATAGACAGTATCGGATTGAGTGCCATTGCCACCTACGAAGAGCAGTTACTCAACCAGGCAACAGAGGCACTTAAAAGCATAGATGGTGTACATCTGATAGGAACAGCTGCCGCAAAAGGGGCGGTGATTTCTTTTGTTACGGAACAAGCTCACCCCTATGATATTTGTTTGCTTTTGGACGAATTGGGTTTTGCCTTGCGTTCCGGACACCACTGTGCCGAACCTTTGTTGGCGACTTTAGGACTTTCGTCCACTTTACGCGCCTCATTTGCCCTTTATAATACGAGAGAAGAAATAGATCTCTTTATTGAAGCCTTGCGTAAAGTATTGCGCCTGTTTTAATAGATCGATGCTTAATAGACAAACATCATTAGCTCTCCGTTTTTCCGAAGATGACTTGCTTGAGTGTGGGTGTGATGAAGCGGGGCGCGGACCGCTTGCAGGGGATGTTTTTGCCGCTGCGGTAATTCTTCCGGAAAACTTTTATTTAGAAGGACTTGATGACTCTAAAAAAGTACCCGAACAAATGCGCTTTTCTATGCGATCATTTATAGAAATGAATGCGATCGCTTGGGCGATTGGTAGGGTATCAGCTCAAGAGATAGATGAACGAAATATTCTTCGTGCTTCATTTTTGGCTATGCATAGAGCCATAGATGCATTGAAAGTGCGCCCTCATCGCCTGCTTATTGACGGTAATCGCTTTGCTGCTTATCAAGATATACCACACCATTGTATTGTAAAGGGAGATGCTAAGTTTTTGGCTATTGCTGCAGCTTCTATTTTGGCAAAGACATACAGAGACGACTATATGATGGCTGCGGCACGTCGTTATCCGGGATATGGATGGGAAAAGAATAAGGGTTATCCAACCGTTCAGCATAGAAACGCAATTAAAACTTTAGGAACAACGCCTTTGCATCGCCTTTCTTTTACCGTAAAATAGTTTGTGTTTATGCAGCTTTCTTTGGACGAACTTTATATGCAAAGGTGCCTCGATATAGCTTTGTGGGCGGAGGGGCAAACGTCGCCGAACCCAATGGTGGGAGCAGTATTGGTGCACAATAATCGCATCATAGGAGAGGGGTGGCATCGCAAAGCCGGCGAGCCTCATGCCGAGGTGAATTGTTTTGCATCAGTACGAGAGGAAAACAGATCTCTCATACCCGACAGCACTCTTTATGTAAGTTTGGAACCTTGTTCACATTTTGGCAAAACACCTCCTTGTGTAGATTTGATTTTGAAAAACAGGGTGCGTCGAGTTGTCATCGCCATGGAAGATCCTTTTCCGGCTGTGGCAGGAAGAGGGATTCGTAAACTTCAAGATGCCGGTGTTGAGGTGCTTTGTGGGGTTTTACAAGAGCGAGCGGAGTATGTCAATCGTTTTTTTCTTACTTCAGTTCGCAAGAAACGCCCCTACATAACTTTGAAGTGGGCACAAAGTGAGGATGGTTATATAGACGGTCTACGTACCTCTCCCAAAGAGCCGCCTTACCTTTTTAGCAATGCGGTGCGCCAACGGGAAGTACACCGATTAAGGGCGATACATGATGCTATTTTGGTGGGGAGAAATACAGTCTTTTGGGATAATCCCAAATTGACTAATCGATATTGGAGTGGCAAATCGCCTGTACGCATTGTTTGGGATGCTCGTTTATCTCTTTTGCAGAAAGGAGAATATGATCTTTTGCTTCCCAATGGTGTGCCCACATGGTTGATTGTTGATCCAGAGACAAAAAGGGATTGGGTACCACCGCATATAGCTGTTGTTGTGTGGGATGGAAAAGGTGCTTCTTTTGCGCAACTTTTGAGCGATTGGGTAAATGCAGGCATTCATTCTCTTTTGGTGGAAGGCGGACAAAAGACTTTACAACTGTTTATAGATCAAGGGCTATACGATGCCGTGGAGCGAGAAATTGCACCTGTTTTTTTGAAAGAAGGAGTAAAAGCGCCCATCCTATAAATGTTGTAATCGGATATATTCTATATAGGGGGAATAAATTGTATCTTTGTCCTAAAGCAATATAGACAATGGAAATAGGAGATAAAGTACCCGAAATTTTAGGCTTGGATCAGGAGGGACGATTGCTGAAAAGTGAAGATTTTTTAGGTGCTCCCTGGATTTTATACTTTTATCCCAAAGACAATACTTCCGGTTGCACGGCAGAGGCTTGCTCTTTGAGAGACAACATAGAGTTGTTGGCAGAGAAAGGATATAGAGTCGTGGGAGTGAGTAAAGACTCTGCCTCGTCTCACCGAAAGTTTATAGACAATCATAGTTTGCCTTTTCCCCTCATTGCAGATGTAGACCATGTATTGCAAGATAAAATGGGAGTTTGGGTACAGAAGTCTATGTATGGAAAATCATACATGGGTACAGAACGAACTACATTTATCATAGATGGTAATGGACAGATTGCTCACATTTTTCGAGGAAAAGAGATAAAAACGAAAGAACACGCAGAACAAATATTGAAAGCATTATAACTAAATATGAGCACAGATAATACAAACCCGCTTACCTCCGACACCTTGGAAAAAGGAAAGGCTCAGGTAGACAAAAATAAATTGGAGGCGCTCAAAGCTACGATGGAGCGCATTGAAAAGAGCTTCGGAAAAGGAGCCATTATGAATATGGCAAGTGGACAAGCTGAAAACCTCAGTGTAATCTCTTCGGGTAGTCTTTCCGTCGATTTGGCATTGGGAGTGGGAGGCTACCCTCGAGGTAGAATTATAGAAATCTTTGGTCCTGAATCTTCGGGTAAAACGACGTTAGCTATTCATGCAATTGCAGAAGCTCAAAAACTTGGTGGTTTGGCTGCCATTGTTGATGCAGAGCATGCTTTTGACCCGACTTATGCAGCTCATTTGGGGGTAGATGTGGAACGATTGTGGATATCGCAACCGGACAATGGAGAACAAGCTTTGGAAATTGCAGAGCAGCTTATCCGTTCTTCGGCTGTGGACATTGTTGTTATAGATTCGGTTGCTGCTTTGACACCCAAGGCTGAAATAGAAGGAGATATGGGAGACAAGAACGTGGGGCTTCAGGCTCGTCTGATGTCTCAGGCACTACGTAAAATGACAGGGGCTGTAAGTAAGTCCAACACAGTGTGTATTTTTATCAACCAACTTCGTGAAAAAATAGGCGTTTCTTATGGAAATCCGGAGACAACCACCGGAGGAAATGCTCTGAAGTTTTATTCTTCTATCCGTATTGATATTCGGAAAAAAGGTTCGGGTGCACTCAAAAATGGAGAAGACATATATGGTTATGAGACCCGAGTAAAGGTCGTGAAAAATAAGGTGGCACCGCCCTTTAGAACTGCCGATTTCGAGATTATATTCGGGGAAGGAATTTCGTTGGAAAGTGAAATAATTAACATTGCATCTGAGCTTGATATCCTTAAAAAAAGCGGCTCTTGGTATAGCTATGAAGGGACGAAATTAGGACAAGGAAAAGAAGCTGTTCGCAACCTCTTGAAAGATAATCCGGAATTAAAAGAGGAACTTCGTGAAAAAGTCATGGAAGCGATGAAAAACTCTGCTAAATAAGTTTCTTTTCATTTTTGGATAATACGCATTTAGATCACTTCCCTACTTAGAATGCCCGCTTTAGAGGTCGTTTTAGATAGAAAGCGTTACGAAGAGTTTGTTTGGGAAAATCCACAAACAACCTCTTTGTATTATATGCCGTGGTGGTTAGATGCCATGGTGGGAGATAGTGGGTGGAAGCCCTATGTGATTGCCGATGCGTCTACTTGGGCTGTTGTTCCTCTGTTTGAACCTATTGACAATCTCATAATTCCCCCTCCTTATACACAATCGGGAGGAATTGTCTACCATTCATCCTTGACGGCGGAAGCTCGGCGCAATCACAAAGTTTTTGTCAAGAGAAGGACTCTGTTGGAGCTCTTTTTGGAATCGCATAGAGAAAAGCGTTTTTTCAGAATGCCTTTATCTTCAGATGTGTCGGATTGGTTACCTTTTTACTGGAGAGATTATTCCTCTTCGATACGTTACACTTATCAACTTGCAACTTGTTTGGAAGATGAGCTATACCGGAAGGAGAGTAGTCACATTCGACAGAAGGTAACAAACGGAAAGAATGAGAATTGGAGTTATTCTGAAAACATTTCCATCGATGATTTTTCTGTTCACTTAAGAGCTCTCTACAAAAAAAGGAGTTTACCCATTCACTATCTCCCTTTTTTAGAGAGAGGAGTGAGTGCTGCCACAAACAGAGGCAATGGTTTTATAGCAGGTATTTTTTCTCCGTCAGGAGTATTGCTTGCATCTGCATTTGTAGCTCATACTTCTCATACAGCTTATTTGATAGCAACAGCCACACATCCGTCGAATAGTGACAGTGCTCCCTCTGCCTATCTTTTGCATAAGATTATTCCATCTCTATACGACAAGGGGATAACAACATTGGATTTTGAGGGGTCTATGATTAAGGGTGTGGAGTTTTTTTTCCGTTCTTTCGGAGCAGAGCAAGTACCCATTATTCAAGTTTCTAAGGGAGGGATGAATATCTTTCAACGTTTGCGGTTAAAACAATACTATTTAAGAGTTAATTCGAGCAATGCGTACAGATAAGATTGTTGAGTATATACTTTCTTTTTTGTTGCGAGAGCCTCTTTCGACAGGGATTCTTAGCAGACTCGTGGGCTATACAGATAGGAAGAGCGATTGGGGAAATTATAAGATTGTTATTATTCCGTCTCATTTTTTTGATGTTGGTGTTTACGGAACTGAGTCGGCTTATCCTCGTTTGCCTCTTGACCAATGGGAAGGGGTACCCTTATTGTTTGGACTACCACAGGTTGAGCGTTGTCGGGAAACAGGTGTATTGCTGTTAAGGGCAGATATTATAGCTTCGACCTATTTCTTAATCTCTCGTTATGAGGAGATGTACAAGCGTTTAGAAAGGGATGGTTATGGTCGTTTTTTGGGAAAATGGTCGCTTCCATACAAAGCCGGATTTCTCCATCGACCTATTGTTGATGAGTATGGAGATTTATTAGCTTCTTTGCTGGAGAAAGAAGGGGTAAAGATCCCTAAGAGAGAACAAAAGTTTAGTTACATACATTTGACTCATGATATAGACTCTCCATATGAATATAGAGGAGTCAGAAGTTTCCTCCGAGCTTTTCTCAAAGAAAAGAAGAGTCTTCGAGAGTCGTATAAATTGTCCTTTCAACCGTTATTGAAAGATCGCTTTTTTTCTTTCGATCGATTTTTGGAATGGAATAGAGAAGTAGAACGTCGTATTCAAGGTAAGTGTTCTACCATCTTTTTTTATAAAACACAAGGACGGGAGTTGGAAGATCGTCCTAATTACACTTTACTTCGAGGCGCAGCCCATAAGATACATTGTTATGCGCAAAAGTATGGAGTGAAAGAACAAATTCATTTACCTATGGAGTGCTCCAAGCATCCCAAAAGAATAGTAGAACATGTGGCTCGCTTGGGAAAAGATTTACAGAGGAATATTACTCAATCGCGTCATCACTATCTTGCTTGTCGTGAACCGGAAGATATGTTGTACCTGCTTGATGCCGGTATTTGGGAAGATTTTTCCATGGGTTATCCTGATGTGGCGGGTTTTCGTTTAGGAACGTGTCGTCCTGTCCATTTCATACTTCCTTCTACCGGTAGTGTTACCAATTTATTGCTTCATCCCATAACAGTGATGGATTGTTCCTTAGACAGACCCCAATATATGGGGTTGAATGCCAAAGATTCTTTACGATATGCCCATGGGCTTGTTTTGCAAACAGCTCAATATGGCGGAGAGCTCAACCTTTTATTCCACAACAATCTTTTGGCAAAAGAGGTGCATCCATTCCATTCGAGACTTTATAGAGAATTATTGCGCACGGCACTGCGCATAGAGGAAAACAACCTTGACGCCCCCTTAGAAATAATAGCCCCATGTCCCGAAGAGTTTTAGTTTTGGCAGATCTTTATCCTCCTCATTTTGCTCCTCGTATCTATTCCATGGTTATGCAGTGGCAAAGAAGGGGGTGGTATGTAGAGGTGGCAACAGAGGAAATTGTGCAGTGGAACAAGTCCGCTCATGGTCTCATTTTTCAAGATGAAGAAGATAAGTGTCCGGTACACAGGATACCTCTTAGAAAAAAATATACCCTACGAGAGTCTTTACAGGAACTATTCTTTTTTTCAAAAACTCGGCATTTTCAAGAAGAGATAGAAAAGCGATTGGAAATTGCTTCTTTTGATTTGATTATAGGATTTTCGTATAGGACCTTTCCCTTATCGGCAGTTGCCCGATTGGCGAAAAAGTACAGAAAACCTTGTGTCATGGATTGTCGAGACATTGTGGAGCAATACCCGGATTATAAATTCTTACCGATCTCAGAAGAAAATCCTCCCCTGTGGAAGAAATTTTGCTTGATTTTTCTGAGAAATATATTCATTCGGCAGAGGAATAATTTTCTTGCTCAGGCTGATGCGATAACCACTGTTTCGCCTTGGCATAAGGAACAATTGGAGCAATACTTTCCCCATAAACCAATACAACTTTTTTATAATGGTTTTGATAAGGATGTATTTATACCCGACCATCCAACCACAGATCGATTTCAAATAGTCTTTACCGGGCGATTATTGTCTTTCGAACATGGTGATCCGCAAATGCTTTTTGAAGCTTTGGCTTCTGATGCTCTTTCTCCAATAGTCTCTTCGGGAAGTCTGGAGGTACATTGGTATGTAGATAAGCATTCAGAAGAAATATTGAGGAAAAGGATACAAGAGCTACCGCAAGAAGTACAGGAGATTCAAAGATTTTTTTCCATGGTACCTTTCCGAGAAGTGCCCAATGTACTCTCGATAGCATCAATTGTATTACTTTTAGCACAGCCAAAGGGGACAAAGGGCATTGTCTCTACGAAAATATTTGAAGCAATGGCTATGAGAAAGCCCATTCTTATGGTGCAGAGCGATAATGCAATAAGGAGTATGATACTAACGCAGGCAAAAGCGGGGTGTGCCGTTCAATCTATTCAAGATATAATTGATTTGATCCGAGAGCATTATACTCTTTGGAAAGAAAAGGGGTATACGTATGCCGAAGAGTTGAATGTACATTATGTGAACTCGTTTTCCCGTTCCGACATAGCAGAAAATTATGCATTGTTTTTGGAGCGAATAATAGATTGTAGAAGAGAAAATGATACAAAACAATGAAACAATGTAGTTGGGACTCCTCGTCTTCCATAACGTTAATTGCCGGACCTTGTAGTGCCGAAAGTTATGAGCAGGTTTATGCAACAGCGCAGGGATTACAAAACCTAAACATAGATCTTTTTCGAGCAGGGTTATGGAAGCCTCGTACCCAACCGGGTTGTTTCGAGGGTGTGGGTAGTGTTGGTTTGCATTGGTTGCAGCAAGTGCAAAAAGATTTTGGCTATAAAGTAGCCACAGAGGTCTGTCTTCCGGAGCATGCACAGTTGGCACTGGAAGCGGGGGTCGATGTTTTGTGGCTGGGCGCTCGTACGGTTTCTAATCCCTATGCTGTGCAGGGGATTGCAGAGGTATTACGTTCTGCCAATGTGCCGGTACTCGTGAAAAACCCGATTAGTCCGGATCTATCTCTTTGGGTGGGTGCCATAGAGCGTTTACAAAAGGCTGGATTGTCTGATATAGGAGCTGTTTTTAGAGGTTTTTCAACCTACCCGACGGAACGCCCCCTATACCGCAATGTTCCCTATTGGAGCATAGTGTTTGAGTTGAAGCGAATTTTCCCCCACATTCCCATAATTTGCGACCCCAGTCATATAACAGGGCAGCGTAATGCGGTTGCAGCTATGTGCCAAAAGGCTATTGATTTGGGGTTTGATATGCTGATGGTAGAGTGTCATGTGGAACCGGAAAAGGCTTTGAGCGATGCAAAACAGCAGGTTACACCGAAAGAATTGGGCATTATAATGCAAGCTCTTTCTCCTCGTAATGTATCATTTTCGGAAGATGAACAACTCAATCACTATCGAATTCTTTTGTCGGAGATAGATGAGCATTTACTTTCTATTTTGGCACACAGAATGACTATTTCCAAAGAGATCGGAAACTACAAACAACTTGCTCAAATCCCTATTCTGCAAGCGGAACAGTTTGCCTCTATTCTTCAGGAACGCTCTTCTTGGGGTGAAAATATGGGACTCCAGAGGGAGTTTGTCGAGCATATCATGTCTATCGTGCATGAAGAATCTGTGCGTGTACAATCAGAAGAAAATAACAAACAATCATTTCATATAAATGACAAATAAAGCCATTATAAGTATTGGTAGTAATAATGAGCGCACTCAAAACATAGGTGTTGCTATCCGGCGCTTGCAAGCGGACTATCCCGATGCTCGTTTTTCTACGCCAGAGATAACCGATCCTATCGATCTACCGGAGGGAGCTAAACCTTTTCTCAATCTTGTGGCTGTGATAAGAACCGAGTCACCTCAGGAAGAATTTCTTAAGTATCTCAAGAGGATAGAACTGGAGATCGGGCGAGAAGAAGATGATGAGGAAGAGGGAATAATAGTCATAGACATAGATTTGATAGAGTGGAATGACGAGGTACTCAAACCGCATGATTTGGTACGCCCCTATGTGGTGGCGGGTTTGGAAGAGCTTGACGAGTTTTAATCTCTTGTAATAGAAATAATTGTCAATGGTTAGCCGAGAGCCTCAAATGTATCAACAAGAGCATGATTTCTTTTCCGAAGAAGAAAAGAAACGTTTGCTGGTTGTATATACTCGCTTAAAGGCGTGTGGGCATTTGAAATATGATTATCGTCTCTATCGTTCGTTACTGACCAAATTACTACTCGATGGATGTTGGTCAAGAGACGAGTTTGGATATAATGGTCTGTTACGACACTTGGAGACAGCTTTGATTGCAGTAGAGGAATTGGGGCTAAGTTCGATTTCGGTATCGGCTATCATCTTCTATCGAGCGGTACATAAAGGCTTTTATACTCTGCAAGAGATTGAGCATATTACATCCAAAAGTACGGCGGACCTAATTGAGAAAATGTTTCAAACGGAGAAGATATATATGCGTCGCTCTTCGTTGGAAGGGGATCTTTTTAGAGAATTGTTGCTCTCTGTGGCAGAGGATGCTCGGGTTCTGTTGCTCATCATAGCAGATAGGTTGTATCAAATGCGCACGGCAAAAGACTTTCTTCCGGAGGAAAAAAGGAGGGAGCAAGCTCTCGAAGTTGGAAACTATTTTTTGCCCCTTGTCCACAAATTGGGGCTTTATGCAATAAAAGGAGAGTTAGAAGATTTGTTGCTCAAGTACACAGATCCGGACTCTTTTTATTGGATTAAGAATAAGTTGGGAGAAACAAAAGCCAATAGAGAGAAATACCTGAACAATTTTTTGGATCTTCTGAAAAAACGTCTTGCTTCCAGCAAGGCAGCCCGTTGGAAATATTCCATAAAAGCGCGTACAAAATCTATTTATTCCATACACAATAAGATCAAGTCTAAGGGGGTTGATTTCGACAACATATTCGATTTAACGGCCATCCGCATCATATTGGATGTCCCTCTGAGAATGGAGTTGGAAGCCTGCTGGTATGTCTATTCCGTGGTAACAGACGCTTTTGAACCGGACATTAAGCGTTTGAGAGATTGGATTACTCATCCCAAAGACAATGGATATGAGTCCTTACAAATAACGGTGAAAGGACCGCAAGGGCGTTTTATAGAAGTGCAGATACGCACTGTTCGGATGGACGAAGTGGCAGAGCGAGGTGTGGCGGCACATTGGCGCTACAAAGGACTTAAAAGTGAGAAACAATTCGACAGTTCGCTCACTTCGGTACGCAGTTTTCTCGAGAAATCTCCCGATGAAACTCAATCATCCGATGATAAATATCGCTTGAGAGCTACGGAAAGTATTTTTGTTTTTACTCCTCAAGGAGAACTTAAAAAACTACCGATAGGGGCAACAGTACTCGATTTTGCTTTTGCAATTCACGGCAATGTGGGCAGTCGGGCAGTTTCAGCTATTGTCAATGGGCGTAATGCTTCCCTGCGTGCAGAGTTGCACAACGGAGATACCGTCAATATCTTAACAAGTAAAAATCAGTATCCGAGAGAAGATTGGTTGCAATTTGTGGTATCAACTTCTGCCAAGGCACATATACGTAGAAAGATACGTGAGAGGACCGAAAAAGGGGTTGCCGTTGCAAAAGAATTGTTGGAGCGACGCTTTCGGAACAGAAAGTTGATTTATAACGAGCGTATCTTTTTACAGTTGATTTATCGTTGGGGATATGCTTCGTCAAAGGATTTTTACGTAGATGTTGGTGAAGAAAAGATAGATATAGTTGCCTTCTTGGGTGAATACGAGAGAGAGTATGAAGCGCAAAACAGCCCATTGGATGTGCAGGCTGTACACCAGAGACTTGAAGCTCCTTTAACTTACGAAGAGGTTAAAACCGGAGATGATGCAAATAGAGACAATACGATTACGGGCAAAGGAGATGGATCCGTTGTTATAGTGGATGCCAATATCAAAGGTTTGGATTATGTATTGGCACGCTGTTGTAACCCTCAATATGGCGACTCCATAGTTGCTTATCCCACTCGAACTGGGATACGTATTCACCGATCTTCTTGCCCCAATATGCCTAATATGATTGAGAATAATCCTGAGAAGATATTGCCGGCACAATGGAATGGCTTGGGGGGGAATGAAACCAAAGCCCATGTTCACATAGAGGGTATAAATAGTGTGGAATTGGTGTCCCGCATAATCTCTCTTTTTAACCACTCTGTGGGTGTACGTCTTTTATCCTATAACGTACAGCCGAGTGAGGCTCTGATGTATGGGGAGTTTACAGTACAAGCTCTGCGCCCTCATCTAAATGCCCTGCGCAATAAAATAGAAATCCTCTCCGGAATACATTCCGTGCATATCGCTTAATAACAGGATATACAAGGATATATATCTTCCTTTTTTTTCAGAGATTGCGTCCCACCCACCAAATGATAATTATTATCGTGAGTAGGGAAATACTTATTTTTGAATTGAAAGCGAGGTACCACTGTTCAGCCCATTTTTGCGTTTTTCGTGCGATGCTCACATAGAATAAAAGGAGCAGAAAGGGGAGTGCTCCCAACAATAAGGGATTATAATGCCAGGCTCCGACAAGGTCCCCATGCAGCAAAGAATGGACAAATCTGAGAGAGCCACAACCGGGGCATTTATAACCTGTTATGGTCAGGAATGGGCATTTGGGATAAATGGGATAGACTTCAGGATTAAAGAAATAGAGCAGCAGGATGGCTACGAAGACCAGTCCCACTGCTCCATATTTCAGGGTTGATTGCTTCATGCTTGGCACAAGCAGTTTTTATGGGAGGACAAAACTATTTGTTCTCCTTTTTCATTGCATCGAATCCCTCTCCATAAACACCATGTACAATACCCTCGGAAACGAAAGCCTTGGGATCGATTTCACGTACTATATCCATCAGCTGTTTGCGCATGTTTTTACGCATTACAACCATAAGGATTTTAGCCGGATTTTTGCTGTATCCCCCTTGAGCTTCGATGATGGTACAACCTCTGTTGAGTCTGTTGATAATGGCATCGTTGATTTCTTCATATTTGAGACTGTTGATGAAGAACTGAATGCTTTGCTTGTTGCTGTTCAGGAAGAAGTCCATGGTTTGAGCCACGATAATGACCTCCACAAAAGAGTATGCCAATTTACCCAAAGCCTCAGTCCAAGGCAAGCCCTTAACGTAGTGGCTGACAAGGCATCCACTTACCACAATAACGGCATCTACCATCAGCATGGCACGTCCCAAGGAGATATTTTTATATTTATTGATAATGGCGACAATAACATCAGTACCTCCGGTAGAGCCATTTACGGAGAAGACCAGTCCCAATCCTAATCCGCAAAGCATGGAGCCCAAAACGAGAGCAAGAAAAGGTTCTTCGGCACTTAATAGAGGACCTACATTGGGAACCAATTCTCGCAACCAGGGCCAGATTTTGGTATACACTTCGGAGTCTGCCGAGGTGAAGAGGGCTTGTCCCACCGGAAAGGTAAAGAATATCATCCCCACACCGATAGCTGTGTGTATGGTGAACTTCCAACCCAAGAAAACGAGTGCCAATACCAATAGCCCTACGTTGATGATGTTATAGGGAATGGTTGCAGGAATGTCTGTTGCAATCTGAATAACGGTGGTGATACCTGCCAAACCTCCCGAGGTAATTTCCTGTGCGAGAATAAAAGCAGTCCAGCCAAGCGTATAACAGAGAACTCCTAAAAACATGGTAAGAAGCTCTTTAGCGAATACCAAAGATTTGTTCTTACGTGATGCTGGTTGCATCATTGCAGTGTGTGACATACGATAAATGCTTATTAAATAAGAAGTAAACTATATTTCAAAAAACGATATTCACTATTCGTCCCGGTACCACAATCACCTTTTTCAATGGCTTGTTTTCCAGCCATTTCTCGGTATCGGGAGCCTCCAAGGCTGCTTTCTCCACCTCTTCTTTGGGCATATCCGCAGGCAGAGTAAGGGTAAAGCGTACCTTTCCGTTGAAACTTACGGGATATTTGACCGAGTCTTCGACGAGATATTTCTCATCAAATTGGGGCCAAGCTGCCGTTACAATCGAGCTGTCCGTTCCGTTCAGCTGTTGGTATAGAAACTCTGTCAAGTGAGGAGCAAAAGGCGAAAGAGTGATCAAAAGAGGTTCTAAAATCGCCTTTGAAGAGGTCTTTAATTGTTGCAATTCTCCCACACAAATCATAAAGGCAGCCACGGAAGTATTGAACGAAAACTGCTCAATGTCTTGTCCGACTTTGCGAATAAGTTTGTGCAGTGAGCGGAGCTCTTCGTTACTGGGTTGGCTGTCGCTGACGCGCCACTCCTCGTCTTTGTAGAAGAGGGTGAGCAATTTTTTGAGGAAGCGATGCACGCCGTCTATTCCCTTTGTATCCCAAGGTTTGCTTTGTTCGAGGGGACCTAAAAACATTTCGTAAAGGCGGAGTGTATCTGCACCGTAGGAACGAACAATGTCATCGGGATTGACCACGTTGAACATCGATTTGCTCATTTTTTCCACAGCCCAGCCACAGACATACGTTTCATTTTCTTCCAAAATAAATTCGGCAGTAGCAAACTCGGGGCGCCATTTGCGGAAAGCCTCCAAATCGAGGAGGTCATTGTGTACAATGTTTACATCCACGTGAATGGCGGTGGTGTCGTAAGCATCTTTTTTACTGAGTGTGACGAAGGTATTGCTCTCTTTTATGCGGTAAACAAAATTGGAGCGTCCTTGTATCATCCCCTGATTAACCAACTTACGGAATGGTTCGTCTTCACAGACGATACCCAAATCGAAAAGGAATTTATTCCAAAATCGGCTGTATATCAAGTGCCCTGTGGCATGTTCGGTACCGCCTATATACAGATCCACTTGGCGCCAGTATTCATTCTTTTCCTTGCTGACAAGCTCGTGTTCGTTGTGCGGATCCATGTAACGAAGATAGTAGGCACTACTACCTGCAAAGCCGGGCATGGTGCTCAGTTCGTAAGGATATCCGTCGGCTGTGTGCCAATGGGCTGCTCTTCCCAAAGGCGGCTCTCCACTCTCTGTGGGAAGGAACGAATCAACTGCGGGCAAGCAGAGGGGCAATTGATCATCGGTAAGCAGAGTGGGGATACCCTCTTTGTAATATATGGGAAAAGGTTCTCCCCAATAACGTTGGCGACTAAATGTGGCATCGCGTAGTCGGTAATTAACCTTTACATGTCCCAAGCGTTGCTCTTTGATATGGTGATTCATTCGCACGATCGCTTCCTTTACGGAAAGATCATTTAGCAAAGGCGAATTGACCATGTGTCCCGCTTTGCCGGGTTTTGCCTCTTGCCAAGTGGCAGGGTCACTTACCTCCTCACCCTCGGGTACAACAACCTGTACAATGGGTA
Organism: Porphyromonas sp.; assembly: GCA_041848345.1. Taxonomy (GTDB): domain Bacteria; phylum Bacteroidota; class Bacteroidia; order Bacteroidales; family Porphyromonadaceae; genus Porphyromonas. The sequence goes on along the minus strand of JBGZIN010000044.1, from coordinate 40,501 downwards.
GGTGGAAATGACGAGCGAAAGCAAAATCACGCGTATCGTGTGCAGGAACAGCCATAATAGCCCCTGTTCCATATCCGGCCAAAACGTAGTCGCCAATCCAAATGGGGATAAGTTCTCGGGTGATGGGATGTAGAGCGTAAGCTCCTGTAAATACCCCTGTTACTTTGCGTTCCGCCATACGCTCTCGCTCTGTTTTGCGCTTGGATGCAGAGAGATAAGCAGAGACAGCTTCCTTGTATTCCGATTGTACGATGCGCTCTACGAGGTCGCTTTCAGGTGCCAAAACGATGAAAGAAACCCCATAAATGGTATCGGGGCGAGTGGTGAACACAGTAAGATTTTCCTCAATGGAGGGGAGATAGAAGTTCACTTCGGCTCCCTCTGAGCGTCCGATCCAGTTGCGTTGCGTCTCCTTCAAAGACTCGGTCCACTCCAGGGTTTCCAAACTTTTAAGCAGACGTTCGGCATAGGCAGATATGCGCAAACACCATTGTTTCATCTTACGTTGTTCCACGGGATGTCCGCCACGAATGCTCAAACCCTCGCTTACTTCATCATTGGCAAGTACGGTTCCCAATGCAGGGCACCAGTTTACAATGGACTCTCCCAGGTATGCCAAGCGAAAATTCATCAAGACGTCGCTTTGCTCTTGTGGCGAATAGGCTCTCCACTCTTGAGCCGAAAACGCAGGTATATCACTGCATGCGGCGGTAACACCCTCGCTACCGTTTTCTTCAAAATGAGCTATCAAAGCCTCTATGGGGCGTGCTTTTTGCAGAGAGGTATCGTAGAAACTCTCGAAAAGTCGGGCAAATACCCACTGAGTCCACTTGTAATAATTGGGATCGCAAGTGCGAAACTCTCTACTCCAATCGTAGCTAAAGCCGATTTTCTCAAGTTGCTCCCGATAACGATTGATGTTTATATCGGTGGTTATTTCGGGGTGCTGTCCCGTCTGTATGGCATATTGCTCGGCAGGCAGTCCGAAAGCATCGTAGCCCATGGGGTGCAATACCTCAAAGCCTTGCAATCTTTTGTAGCGAGAGAAAATGTCTGAGGCGATATAGCCCAATGGATGCCCCACGTGCAATCCGGCTCCGGAAGGGTAGGGAAACATATCCAACACATAAAAAGGAGGGCGTCCCGAGTGTTCTGTTACTTTGTAGATCTCTTTTTGACGCCAAAAAGCCTGTATTTGGGCTTCTATATCGGAAAACTTATATTCCATAGGGATCGTATATTGTCTGTTTTAACAATGATTTTTGCTCTCAATAAAACACGACTTCCAAAGGCAACAATACTTTATCGGTGCGTGCTTTTTGCCCATCACCCCCTCTCTCAATTCTCTGCTTTGTGCGCATAGAGGATAGGGAGATAACCCAATGCCACTCCTTATTATAGGCTTGTGGTTCAAAAATCGCACGCAAAGGTACTTAAAAGAAGAGCATAATTCAAATTTGTTTCCCGTAGATGTGTCTAAAAAGGGATAGAAAGCTATGTTATGACACTGTTGGGGTAGGCTCATTTTTTTTGATGCATACAATCTCAGATTTCTATGCATTCAAACTCGAATTTGTATGCATTCAATTTGATATTTGTATGCATTCAAATTTTGTGCTTCAATGAACTCATTTTGAGCATTATTCCCTTCCTTAGCCTCATTTTGTTGCGAACAAAGAGGGGAGTGGGGAGGAAAAATAGGTTTTCTTTCTGAGCGATAGAAAGAGATTTTCTTTCAGTTTCTCTCGGGCATGCTCCTCTCGGAGAGCAGCTTTCGATTTGTCGATAAGCAAAAACGAAAGAGGCACCCCATCGCCCTCTATCTTCATCTCGCTAAAGTATGGTCAATTCAATAATCTTGGCTACCTTTGTGGCAACTTCATAGGAAGAACACTGATCAAATTCGCTTCTCGGGGTTGGTTTTCCCTTGATAATGGGACGTTGCCCCCTCTTCTCTTGAGGCACAGAAGAAGGATTGATGGTGCGTGTTTTTCTGTGTGAGAGGGTATGCGATTATTAAAACATTCAATATAAATATAAGAGTATCGCTATGATTAAAGTAGGGATTAATGGATTTGGCCGTATTGGTCGCTTAGTTTTTAGAGCATCTCTCCTTAGAGATGACATCGAAGTGGTAGCCATCAACGATTTGATCGATGTAGACTACATGGCTTATATGCTCAAGTACGATTCGGTGCATGGTCGTTTTGACGGTACTGTTCGTGTGGAAGAGGGTGCATTGATTGTAAACGACAAGAAAATTCGTGTTACTGCAGAGAAAGAACCTGCCTTGATCAATTGGGGTGCTGTGGGCGCAGAATACGTTGTTGAGTCTACGGGTCGCTTCTTGACAAAAGAACTTAGCGAAGGGCATATCAAAGGCGGAGCTAAATACGTGGTGATGTCTGCCCCTTCAAAAGACGATACTCCTATGTTCGTTACGGGAGTAAACTTGGATACTTATCAAAAAGGTACTCAGTTTGTTTCCAATGCATCTTGTACAACCAACTGTTTGGCTCCTCTGGCGAAGGTGTTGAACGATAATTTTGGTATCGAGATGGGGTTGATGACCACGGTACATGCCGCCACTGCCACCCAAAAGACTGTGGATGCTCCCAGCCAAAAAGATTGGCGTGGAGGTCGCTCGGCAATAGGCAACATTATCCCTTCTTCTACGGGAGCTGCCAAGGCAGTGGGCAAAGTTATTCCCGAATTAAACGGAAAACTTACGGGGATGTCTTTCCGTGTTCCCACCATGGACGTTTCTGTCGTGGATCTTACCGTAACGCTTAAGAAACCTGCTACCTATGCAGAGATTTGTGCAGCCGTAAAGAAAGCGTCGGAAAATGAATTGAAGGGTATCTTGGGATATACGGAAGATGAAGTGGTTTCCACCGATTTTACTTCCGATCCTCGCACCTCTATTTTCGATGCAAAGGCAGGCATTGCCCTCAATGATAAGTTCGTGAAACTCGTGTCTTGGTATGATAATGAGTGGGGGTATTCTAACAAAGTACTTTGCCTTATCGCCCACATGGCTGAGGTAAATAAATAACCACTAAAGGATCGAGAGGGGCTTGAGTAGAAATATCAATCAAGTTCCTCTCGGCTCTGTTAAGCAGTATATCGCTTGGACATTGTCCGAGAAATGCCCCTTTTCGTGGGGTTTGAATAACAAAAATCCCTTTTTCATGAAAGGCATGAGGAAGGGTGTTGAGTGAAATTTTTCAAGTAGAGAGCATACCGGTGTCTTTAATCGAGAAAGTACGTGGCATAATAGCCGAAGTGGAGGAGTTGAAAGCCCAGCATTTAGAGGAAGTCGAGGCTTTACGGATAGAGTATCTTAGCAAAAAGGGCAAAGTGCAAGCTCTTGTAGAGGAGTTTCGTAATGTGCCCAAAGAGGAAAAACCGACCATAGGAGCTTTGCTCAATGAGCTGAAACAAAAAGCGATGGATCGGATCAATTCTCTCCGAGATACCTTGTCTGTGAAGGAAGAAATGCTTCGAGAAGACCTCTCGCGCACCTCTTTTCCGACTGCCTTGGGCAGCCGTCACCCCCTTTCCGTGGTGAAACAAGAGATTACTCAGATATTCTCCAAACTCGGTTTTAGCATTGCGTTGGGTCCTGAAATAGAGGATGATTATCACGTATATTCTGCGTTGAACTTTGCTCCTGACCATCCTGCTCGTGATATGCAGGACACTTTTTTTGTACAGCAGCAACCCGATATAGTGCTGCGTTCGCACACCTCCTCGGTTCAAGTGCGTGTCATGGAAACTTCTCGACCGCCGATTCGAGTGCTCTGTCCCGGGCGAGTTTATCGCAATGAGGCTATTTCTGCCCGTGCGCACTGTTTTTTCCACCAAATAGAAGGGCTTTATATTGATAAGAACGTGTCTTTTTCAGATTTGAGAGAGGTATTGTTCTATTTTGCTCGGGAGCTTTTCGGACCTGATACCCAAATAAGACTTCGTCCCAGCTATTTCCCCTTCACCGAGCCTTCGGCGGAGATGGACATCTCTTGCAATATCTGTGGAGGAGAGGGCTGTTCTTTCTGCAAACACACCGGTTGGGTAGAAATTTTGGGTTGCGGTATGGTAGACCCCAATGTATTGGAGGCTTCGGGAATTGACTCTTCGGTTTACAGTGGTTATGCTTTCGGTTTGGGTATTGAACGCATTACTAACCTCAAATACAGAGCCAAGGATTTGCGTCTTTTTTCGGAGAATGACAAGAGATTTTTGGAACAATTCCAAGGTGTGCATTGACGGAACTTTGTTCTTCTTCAGAGCAGTCCCTAATTTTTTTTGAATGAAAACAGGTCATATTACCACCCCCTATACGGAAATACCAAGAGAAGAGTTTTCGGAAGAACTGATACTTTTGGAAAAGTGTGCCATAGAGGCTGCTCGCAAAGCCTATGCTCCTTATAGCCGTTTTTCGGTGGGAGTTGCTGTTTTGTTGGACAGTGGAACAATTGTTACCGGGAGTAATCAAGAAAATGCAGCCTATCCCTCGGGATTGTGTGCCGAGCGCACGGCTCTGTTTTCGGCAGGAGCCCATCATCCCGATGACCCCGTAGTGGCACTTTTACTGCTTGCTTTTTCCGAGGATAAGCGAGTGGAGACAATAAGCCCCTGCGGAGCTTGCCGTCAGGTTTTTATGGAGGTAAGCAGCCGTTTTGCTCGTCCTTTTCGGGTAATTATGGCAGGAGAAAAAAGAGCTGTCGTCTTGGAAGACAGTAGAGCATTGCTTCCTTTCGCCTTTGACGGTAGCGACTTGCCCAAAGAGTAGTCGCCTCATCGAAAGCGAGTGGATGCTGCGCTTTACGATAGAGACGAGGTACTTTAACCACAAACAAACCCTTCGATATTTAGGTATCGAGGGGCTTTTTTTAGTGTTCACCGCCGTTGTAGCAACTTTTCATATTCTTGGGTAAGCCAAATATATTCTTCGACATCCAAACGTTCTGCGCGGAGTGAGAAGATGGGAGGCGAGAAATCATACGCCTCTCCGAACATCTTTTTGAGTGCATTGCGTAGCGTTTTTCGTCTCTGTCCGAATGCCGTTTTGACCACCATCTTGAAAAGAGCTTCATCGCAGGGAAGGGAGGTTCGGTTGTTTCGTGTCAGGCGGAGCACGCCACCTTTCACTTTTGGAGGTGGGTCGAAATCCAATTCGCTTACAGTGAAGAGATATTCGGCATCATACCAGCATCGAAGCAGTACGGTTAGAATGCCGTAATCACGCCCTCCCGGAGAGGCACACAGACGCTCGGCAACCTCTTTTTGAAGCATCCCTGCACAGCATGGTACACGATCTCTCAAATCCAAAAGACGAAAGAAAATTTGGCTTGAGATATTGTAGGGATAATTGCCGATCATTATAAATGGAGTGTCCGCTTTTCCCGGAATCAATTCTTGTTCGGGTAGGTGTAAAACATCTCCCTCCGTAATATGTCGTCCATCTGAGAAGTAGGGGAAATTTTCCCGAAGATACTCGACAGACTCATGGTCGATTTCTAACAAATAAAGTTCAAAATCCAAATTGAGTAGCACTTGAGTTAGCATTCCCATACCGGGTCCTATCTCCAATACGGGAGTCCCTTTCCAGGGTAAAATGCTCTCTCCTATGGATTGAGCAGCTGTTTGATTGGTGAGAAAGTGTTGCCCTAAAGCCTTTTTTGCACGTACTTTATTCATTAGCTCTTTGAAATATCAAGTATATTTGCATTGTCTTATGGGTGCGAAATTAGGCATTCATGGGCTATTATAGGCAATTTATGTCGTTGCTCGGTTCAAAAAACAGGAGTAAAGAAATAGAATAATAGAGGAGAAAGGACATAGAAATGAGTAGTTTACAATCTTTGTTGGGGAAGAAAAATTTATTGCGTTTCTTTTTTTCTTTGCTTGCAGGTGTGGGATTGTTTCTTCTTGTTTACAGGTCTATTGATGTTACAGAGCTACAATCCTATCTTTTTGATGACCGTATTCGCTGGGATGTCATAGGCGGATCCATCGTTTTAGGTGTTTTGGCAAACCTTTTTCATGGCTTGCGTTGGCGATTGCTTATCGAGCCTTTTAGTACCCCTGCTCCTCGACGACTGAATGCCGTACTGACCTCCTGGGGGTGTTTTGCTGTCAATCTGTTGTTCCCTCGTGCCGGGGAGATTTGGCGCTGTTTTGCCTTGGCGCGTCGAGAAAACCTTCCTTTTCCCAAACTGTTGGGTACTTTGTTCATGGATAGGCTCGTGGATATGCTTTCCGTTGTCATCCTTTTTGTTGGCTGTCTCATGCTCTTTAGAGAAGAATTGGGAGCCTTTTTTTCAACACAAAATAATTGGGGAGAAAGGTTTCGGTTATGGTTCTCTTCTCCGATATTTTGGCTGATACTCACGGTTTTTTCTCTTCTTGTGATTTTGCTGTTGGTTGGGGCACGAAAAAAAAATCTATGGCAAAAATTACGTGGAGATTGGCAGATGGTGATAGAGGGCTTGCGTTCTATCCGATCGCTTGCTCATCCTTGGCAATTTGTGTTTTACACTGTATTGACCTGGCTTTGTTACTACTATGCCTTTTCCATGACCTTTATGGCATTCCCTTTTACCCAAAATCTGAGTTGGGAGATTGCTTTTCTGGGGTTTATTATGGGTACGATCGGCGTTGTGGCTCCTGTCCAATCGGGGATCGGAGCATGGCATTTCATGGTGATAACTACCTTGACACTTTTCGGAGTTACTCGACAAGATGCAGGCTTCTTTGCTCTTGTCGTACACTCTTTACAGACAGTGGGTAATGCACTTGTTGGTTTTTTTGCTATCTTAGTGCTACCTTTACTGAATAGAAACTATAATAGAACAGCTAAATAAAAGACAGCTATGGCAAAAGAAATTTTGAATTTGCAACCCGCTTCCGTGTGGAAGTATTTTTATGATTTCACCCAAATACCTCGTCCAACAGGACAAATGGAAGAGGTAACCAATTATGTATATGAATGTGGTAAGAAAATGGGGCTTGAAACCCTGAGAGACGAGGTAGGGAATATCCTAATTCGCAAACCTGCCACAAAGGGATATGAAAATAAACCTATCGTAACCTTACAGTCGCACGTAGATATGGTACCACAGAAAAATTCGGATGTGGTACATGATTTTTCCAAAGATCCCATAGATGCCTACATTGATGGCGAGTGGGTGAAAGCAAGAGGAACTACTCTGGGGGCAGATAATGCCATTGGAGCGGCTATGGCACTGGCGATTATGGAAGATACTTCTTTGGAACATGGTCCCCTCGAAGCTCTCTTTACAATCAACGAAGAGGTGGGAATGGATGGAGCCAATGGGCTTAAACCGGGATTTTTGAAGGGAGATATTCTTTTGAATATAGACTCGGAAGTGGAAGGTAAGCTGTTCATCGGATGTGCCGGCGGGATTGATATAAACGTATCATTGGAATACCAAGAGCAAGAGACCTCTTCGGAAGATGACTGCGCCGTGCGCCTTTCGCTCGTAGGGCTCAAGGGAGGTCACTCGGGCGTGGACATTCATGTTGGAAGAGCTAATGCCAATAAATTGATGGCGCGTTTGTTGAAAGTGGCGATTGAAGAGTTTGGCGTGCGTCTCTCTTCTTTAGAGGGAGGTACAATGCGTAATGCCGTACCCCGTGAGGCTTTTGCAACAATTACATTGGCTCCCGAGGATAGTGAAAACTTCAATAAGTTCATAGCTGATTTTGAGGCTTTGTTCAGAAAGGAGTTTGCAGGGATTGAGGATAACATTACGTTGAAGATTGAAAAATGTCCTCTCCCCGGCTACCTTATCCCGGAAGATGTGCAAGACAATCTTATCAATGCCTTGGAGGCTTGTCCGAACGGACCCATCTCCATGTTGCAGAGTTTCCCCGATACGGTAGAGTCTTCAACCAATCTCTCTATCGTACGAGCCGGAGAAGGGAAGGTGGATGTCAAGTTCTTGGTGAGAAGTTCTTCGGATAGTCGTAAGATGTGGGTTGCATCAAGTATAGAGAGTACCTTCCTCCTTATGGGAGCAAAGGTTGAGTTTGATGCTTCTTATACGGGCTGGCAGCCCAATGCCCAGTCGCACATCATGACTGTGATGAGCAAAGCTTTTGAGGAGTTCTATAATGAAAAACCGGATATAAAAGTGATGCATGCTGGTTTGGAGTGTGGCATTATCCAAGGAGTTATGCCCAATATGGATATGATTTCTTTCGGACCGGAAATCAGGCATCCGCACTCTCCCGATGAGAAAGTACATATTGAGTCGGTTGCTCGTTCTTACCAAGTCTTGTTGAACACTCTTAAGTTGGTTTAATTGTATATGAAAAAAGCATATGTTTTCCCGGGGCAGGGAGCTCAATTCGTAGGCATGGGATTGCCCCTTTATGAGGGGAATGAGGTTGCCAAGCGGTTGTTTGAAGAGGCGAATGAGATATTGGGTTTTTGCATTACAGACACGATGTTTAAGGGCACTGACGAAGATCTCAAGCAGACCAAAGTAACCCAGCCGGCTGTTTTCTTGCACTCTGTTATTATGGCAAAATGTTTGGGTGCCGATTTTGCTCCTCAAATGTTGGCAGGTCATTCGTTAGGTGAATTTTCTGCATTGGTAGCGGGAAATGCACTTTCTTTTGCAGATGGGTTGCAGTTGGTTTCCAAACGGGCTCAAGCGATGCAGAAAGCGTGTGAAAAAACATCTTCAACCATGGCGGCAGTATTGGGACTTCCCGATGAGAAAGTGGCTGAAATATGTGCTTCCGTAACGGATGAAGTCGTTGTTGCCGCAAATTATAATTGCCCCGGACAAATTGTTATTTCCGGTACAATCGCGGGGGTAGAGAAAGCTTGCGAGCTAATGAAGGCGGCTGGAGCCAAAAGAGCTTTGCCTTTGAAGGTGGGAGGAGCTTTTCACTCTCCTTTGATGGAACCTGCTCGAGAAGAATTGGCAAAAGCGATTTCAGAGACAACTTTCAGCAAACCAATTGCTCCAATCTATCAAAACGTTGTTGCACAGGGTGTCATTGATCCTGTTGAAATAAAGGAGAACTTGATAAAACAATTGACTTCTCCTGTACGTTGGACAGAGTCTGTTGCTCAAATGGTTGCCGATGGAGCAACGCATTTTGTGGAGTTGGGACCGGGTAACGTACTGCAAGGATTGGTTCGAAAAATTGCTCCCAACGTAGAGATTGAAGGAAGAGATCAATAAATTTTTATTTAGATATAACATTGATGAGTACAACAAATGAACATGTACGTTGCCTGATTTTAGGTTCGGGTCCTGCAGGATATACTGCGGCGATTTACGCTTCTCGAGCAAACTTGCGTCCTGTTTTGTTTTCAGGATTGCAACCGGGTGGGCAGCTGACAACTACCACAGACGTTGAAAATTTTCCCGGTTATCCGGAAGGAATCACGGGTCCGGAGATGATGAACCAAATAAAAGAACAAGCACTTCGCTTCGGAGCAGATATTCGTCCCGGATTGGCTACGGAAGTGGATCTTTCAAAGAGACCCTATACGGTAACTATCGATGGAGAAAAGAAAATAACGACTGATTCTCTCATCATAGCTACGGGTGCTGCTGCAAAGTACCTTGGGCTACCCGATGAGGAGAAATATGCCGGCATGGGGGTTTCCGCTTGTGCCACTTGTGATGGATTTTTCTATCGAGGGCGCACCGTAGCCGTTGTTGGAGGTGGAGATACAGCTTGCGAGGAAGCAACCTATCTGGCGGGATTGGCAAATAAAGTTTACCTCATTGTCCGAAAGAATCATTTGAGAGCTTCTCAAGTAATGCAGGATAGAGTGCTTAGCAATCCCAAAATAGAGGTGCTTTTTGAGCATAATACCGTAGGCCTTTTTGGTGAAGATGGAGTAGAGGGTGCTCATTTGGTTAAACGTAAAGGGGAAGCCGATGAAACAATGGTCGATATAGCGATTGATGGTTTTTTCTTGGCGATCGGGCATCATCCCAATACGGATATCTTCAAAGGGCAGATTGATTTGGATGAGTCCGGATACATCATCACGCATAATGGCACTCCTTTGACAAATGTACCGGGAGTGTTTGCTGCCGGAGATGTTGCCGACTCTCGTTATCGCCAAGCAATTACTTCCGCAGCATCAGGTTGTAAGGCTGCATTGGAAGCTGAAAAATATCTCGTTGAAAACAATCTCTAAGAGAGAGAAAGAGGAAAGAGTCTCTTCCTAATAGGGAGGAGTACTCTTTCTTTTTTGTGGATTTTCTTTCTCTTTTACCATTGTCTATAAGCTCTCTTTTCTCTCATTTTTATTGCTTGTTATAAGAATAAAAAACCTCTTCAACTCTTTCAATCAATGCTTATGTATCGCTGTAAATTCACGCTTCTTACGCTTTTTTTTATTGCCTTTTTTATCCCATCAATGGCTCAAACATTGGAAGAAGCAGAGTTATTGACAGGGCGAGGTGCGTTTGCAGAGGCAGACTCCATATATCGTATTTTGCTGGAAAAAGCTCCTAATAATGCCTTTTTCAAAGAGGCTCGAGCAAAAATGCTACTTCAGGCGGGTCGAGACAATGAAGTGGTGCATCTGTTACTTGCCGGAAAGGGAAAGAAAAGAAATGAAACGTTGATTTTACTGGCTCAGGCTTATCACAGAACATATCGTTTTTCGGAGGCAATCAGCACAATAGAACTCATGCGTGGAAAAAAGAAGGAGCTGCCCAACGATATGCACTTGCTTAAGGCAAAGGCATCCCGAGCAGCTCAGATGCTGGAGTATGCAGAGAGTGTAGAGGTGATTGATAGTATCCAAGTGGATTTATCTCAATTGTCACACTTCCCTCAAGGTAAACTCTCAAGAGAGTGGGGTGCTTTCCTCAAACAGGAGAGTACAGAGGCTCGTTACCCTATTTATCAAACGAGTTTGGGATATGAACGCTACTATTCAAGCATTGGAGACAATGGAAGTGAAGATATTTACTATACACGTAAGGTAGCGAATGCTTGGGATCAAGCCACGCCGTTGGCAGTTCTAAACAGTTCTTTTGACGAGATTTATCCCGTTCTTCGACAAGATGGAATAACGCTGCTCTTTTCGCATAATGGCACTGAAGGGATAGGAGGGTACGATTTGTATATGACTCGCCAAAAATCGGATACAAAAGAATTCCTTCCCCCAACGCTATTGGGAATGCCTTTTAATTCCCCATTCAATGACTATTTTTTGATTTACGATGATCTTTACAAAGTAGGCGTTTTGGCATCCGATCGTTTTTGTCCAATGGGCAAGGTGAACATTTACACTTTTCGACTCAATGATACCACGACTCGAATAACGACCAATGATTTGGAGTCTAAGCGTCCTATTGCGGCGTGGTATCCGTGGAGAGATACGCAGAATAGAAATTAGGAACACTTTTTACGCATTTACTTTCTTACTACATATTATGGAAAAACGTATAATACCCTCTTCTGAATTGATTGTAAATCAGGACGGCTCTATTTTTCATTTGCATCTGAAACCGGAGCAACTATCGGATAAGATCCTTTTGTGTGGCGATCCCGATAGGGTAGGTATGATTGCCTCTCGTTTCGACACAATCGAATGTGATGTTACCAATCGAGAGTTTAGAACCATTACAGGGAGTTACAAAGGGAAACGCATCACGGTACAGAGCCATGGCATTGGGGGAGATAACATTGAGATTGTGGTAAATGAACTTGATATTCTTGCCAACTTTGATTTGGAAAAGCGGTGTGTGAAAGATGATTTTCGCCAATTGACAATGGTACGTATTGGTACCTCGGGCGGTATTCAACCTGAAACTCCCATTGGAACGTACGTAGCCGCAGAAAAAGCGATTGGTTTTGACGGTGTGATTAACTTCTATGCGAATACGCACAGTATACGTGACCTGGAGTATGAGCAAGCATTGATGGAGCAGCTGGATTGGAGCATAGAGGGGCTTAAGCCCTATGTTGTTTCGGCTGATAAGAACCTTTTGCAGCAAATTGTCGGAGAAGACAACCTCATTGTACAAGGCTCAACGATCGCTTGTAACGGTTTTTATGCCCCCCAAGGGCGTAAATTACGCCTTCCCTTAGCTGATGAGGAGCTGAATAAGAAGATAGAGGCATTTCGTTATAAGCACTTTAAGATAACCAATTTTGAGATGGAATCTTCTGTATTATCGGGGATGGCAAGTTTGTTGGGACACAGGGCTTTGACTGTTTGTTGCATTATCGCAGGGCGACAAAATCTAAATATGAATACCAATTACAAGGGAAGTATCGAGGGCTTGATAGACCTCGTTTTGGAAAGAATTTGATAGCACAATTTATCTTGTGCCTATTGTCTTTCTTTTCAAAAGTATTACCTTTGCAGACGATCTGCAACCGTAGTGCGGGTGCAGCACCCATTGTTTAACTCGTTAATTGTAAAAACGAAATGTATTTAGATTCAGCTAAGAAGAAAGAGATCTTCGAACAGTATGGACAGTCGTCTAACGACACAGGTAGTGTAGAAAGCCAAGTGGCTCTCTTTACTTATCGTATTGCTCACCTTACCGAGCATCTTAAAGAGAACAAGAAAGACTTTGCAACAGCTCGTGCTCTTAAAATGTTGGTAGGTAAGCGTCGTCGTCTTTTGGACTATGTGGCAAAGAAAGACATTGAACGTTATCGTGCCCTCATTGCGAAGTTAGGTATCCGTCGATAACAAGCAAAACAAGGAAGTCGGGTTTTGTCTCGGATTGATGAAGAGACTACCCCACCTTTTTAGAATAAGGCTCTCAGGTGTTTATGACACTTGAGAGCTTTTTTCTTTTGCCTGTTTCTGAGCTGAAATAGTGTTTTTATTTGCCCTAAATTTTTTCAATGAAGGATAATGGGAAATTTTTGATGCATTCAAACTTAAAAATGAATGCATTCAAATTCAAAAATGATCGCATTCAAATTGCAAAATGAATGCATTGAAAATGAGACGATGAGTGCATTCGAATTTTAATTTATCTGTGAGGGTAAAAAAAATATCAGGTGATATAAAAAATACCCTGTACTTCGATCGAGAGTACAGGGTAGGATGCGAATGACCTGCGTAGTATCTTATAAATGTACTTTTCGCAAGTTATTTTTCGTTTTCAGACACTCTGTTCTGTTGTATTGGTTTGGGCTTATAACCATCAATGGCATAGTAGAGCATATATAGTTCTCCGATGACGACCAACAGCCAAGTCCAATTCCAAGAGTTGCCAAAATCTGCCAACACACCTTGTAAGAAGGGCATAACTGCTCCTCCGATTACCCCCATGAGCAATGCCCCTGACGCCCGAGTGGTGTATTTCCCCAGCTTGTCGATTGCCAAAGAGAAAATTGCGCCCCACATCAACGAGTGTAGCAAGCCTACCGCGATGAGTATTCTTGGTTCCTTCAAAATCATGGCAAGGGCTACTAAAATGGCAGCTGTCAATGTCGTTACAAGCAGTTGGGTATTCGCTTTTATCATAGTCAGAAAACTGCTGAGGAAGCGACCTATAAGCATTGATAACCAGTAAAGACTGCTCCAGGTTACTACCTGCGCATAAGAAAGCCCGAAATCTTGTTGTGCATAATGTATAATGTTGCTACCAATGCAAACCTCGCAGCCCACATACATAAATATGGCAATAACGCCCAAGCGTAAATGTTTGAACTTGTAGACGGAATGTTCCAAGGGAGTGTCCGCATCGTTTGCCTCGGGAGTTAGTTCCGGTAAGCGTGTTCTTTTGATACCAATGAATAGAGCTCCAACCAAGAGAATAAGTATCAGTAAGGGGAGTACGATGGAGGTAACTTCGACTTCAGCTCCTTCCTTTCCCTTAAAGAGCACATACCCCATGAATATCGGTCCGAGCGTCCCCATAAGAGAATTTGCTGTCCCGGCAATGTTTTGCCGCGTTACCCCCGTTGTTTTGGGCACAGAGCAGACGATAATATAGGGATTGACAGAGGCTTGGAGATAGGTTAGCCCCATACCCGAAACAAAGCTCCCGATCAAAAAGAAGAAGTAGCCTATGGGTAGGTGTATGTCTCCACCCACGGGAATGGCATTCCAAGATGATAAGGAGGGAGAGTGGGCAAGCCATTGATAGGACAGAGCAGATAACTCGAATATCGCCAAGGAGCTCATCACGATCGCTGTACCCAAAAGCAGAGTATTTTTGTATCCCTTGCGTTGGAGATACTTTGCACCGGTGGGACCCATCACAAGGTAAGCCAAGAAGAAAGAGAATGTCAGAAAGGTGGCAAAGGTATTCTCCAAAGAACCGGCTTGTGCCAAAAATGCTGACTTAAGAGGGGCTTGAAACTGTTGGTTGATACTGGTGATAAGCCCGATTAATGCCATTAGTACAACCATAAAAAGAAAGGCGGAAAGGTCATTGCGCCCTTGCCGAACAGAAGAAGTATTCGTCGTCATAAAATCTGTACGGATGAAAGATAGACTACTTTATTTGCTTAAAAACAGAAGGAAGAGCTTCCAAAACAGCAGATGCTGTAAGGGAAAAGTGGGCATAGCGTCCGATGTACAAATCACAAGCAAGACCATATAAATGAGTGGCTATCATGGAGGCTGTTCCCGGAGAATAGTTTTGAGTCAGAAGAGAGGTAACCATCCCCAATAAAACAGCTTCTCCTCCTTGAATATTTTTGTCGCAGCTACCGCTTGTATCGAAGATAACCGTTCCATTGGGAAGACAAATTGCTGTTCGATAACCACGCAATATGATGTAGATTTGCTTCCTTTTAGCAAAAGATTTTGCTTGTTCCATCCGTTGCTCTTCCTTGTTGCTTGTAACTTTTACAAGTCTATCCAACGCAGACGGAGAGAGTATCAGAATGGAGTTGGAGGGAATAATTTCTAACAAATCTTCTCGATGAATAAACATATCAACGGCATTTTCATCGAAAACGAATTGTTTTTCTGAGAGAGAAAAGAAGATTTTTTCGATATACTGCAGTGTTATATCGGAAGACCAAAGTCCTCGTCCCAAAGCTATCACCGCATAAGAATGTAACAAGGAAATATGCTTTTGCACAAAGGTTTCCTCAACTCTATTTACTTGGTCTTGCTCTTCTTCAAAAGGAAAGGATGGGTGTGATATAACTTCGGGAACAGACACTTGTAACAAAAGATCCTCTTTAGAGGTCGTTTGAACCGCTAAGTGGGAGATACCACTCGTAAGTGCACCTTTTGAAGACAATGCCAATGCTCCTATACCACTGCCTCCTCCGATAATCAGAGCTTTCCCTTGCGTTTCTTGCGAGGAAGTGTGCTGTTCTCTTCGTTGTAGAGAAAACTCAATGTCATGGTCGGTAGTTTCGCAGTAGTGGGTGGTAAGTTTTTCTTCAACTTTGTTGCTCAGTTTGAAGTCCAAAAGTCTTAGATTACCGTAAAACTCCCTATTTTCGGCGAAGAAGGACGATAGCTTGGGAAAGTCTAAACAGAATGTATGATTGGCACGTATGATGCAATCCGGTTGGGCATCCTCATTGCTATCGGCAGACAATCCCGAGGGGATGTCTACCGATACAACTTCCTTGTTATCTATGGAGTTAATATACTTAATGAGTTTGCCGAAACCGCTATTTGCTCTCAAAGGAGAGGACAACCCCGTGCCAAACAGGGCGTCGATAACAATGTGACGTTGCTCTATTTGTGGAGGCGTAAATTGGTTGTCGATCTCGTGTAGTAGGATACTTTCAACCGTAAGAAGCCGTTCTTTCAGTTCTATGGATTCTTTCGGGATACCCGTGGGTGGTTTGAAAAGATATACCTCTACTTGCTGTTTTAACTTAAGTTGTTCCGCTAAAATGAGAGCAATGTTTAGCCCCATGGAGCCATTGTATCCGGGACCACAGAATATGATGAAAGATCGGGAGGGAAGATCTTCATAACAGACTCTCAACTCAGAAACAAATTGAGAAGAATGAAAATAGATTAGTTCCGAGGCTGTGCACACCCCCTCTTCCAAAGAGCGTGCATATATTTTCCCAATATTTCCCTCCGTAAAGATCTTTCTCATAATTTGTGTGCTACTTTTTATTCGAGATTACCACGTACAATACCTCTTTCCGATGCTTTTACAAAGTTGAAAATTAAGTCTCTTTCGGTAGAGGAGGGGTATTCTTTTTCTATCGTATTTAGGGCATCTGTATTGTTGAGACCTTTCAGATAGAGAGTGCGATATATATCGCCAATTAAAAATATTTGTTCATTGGTGAAGCCTCTGCGACGCAGTCCGACGATATTGATGCCGCAGTAGGTGATGGGATCTCTTCCGACAATGACATAGGGAGGAATATCTTTAGTTACTTTGGAACCTCCCTGGATCATAACATGCTGAGAGATGCTGACAAATTGGTGGACGAGTACACCTCCACTTAAAATTGCAAAGTCATCAATCTGCACCTCCCCTGCAATTTGAGTGGCGTTGCCTATGATGATGTTGTTGTTGAGGACGCAATCATGAGCAACATGGCTGTAAGCCATCAGAAGACACCGATCGCCCACCTTGGTAAAACCTCTGGAGGCAGTTCCTCTATTAACAGTTGCATATTCACGCACCGTAGTATCGTCTCCGATTATTGCCAAAGTCTCTTCGTTTTTGAATTTCAAATCTTGCGGAATGCCCCCAATTACAGCTCCCGGGTGGATCTGACAACGCTTTCCAATCCGACTTCCACTACGGACAATGGAGTGAGGGTGTAGGAATGTATTATCACCAATTTCAGTATTTTCTTCGACGATGGCGAAGGCATCGATATGTACTCCTTGTCCTATTTGTGCAGAAGGATGTACCACTGCTTGAGGGTGAATGAAAGTTTCTTGTGTCATGTGGTGTGTGTTATTTAGGATTGTTTTTTACTATTTGAGCCATGAATTCGGCTTCACAAACGAGTTTGTCCCCGACAAATGCCAAGCCTCGCATGTTGGCAACACCTCTGCTGATTTCAGAAGTCATACGCAGTTTGAAGAGCAAGGTATCTCCGGGCACAACCTTCTGTCTGAATTTTACATTGTTGATCTTTAGAAAATAGGTGGAGCATTTTTCATTACCCATAGAGTTCAGAACCAACAAACCGCCTGTTTGTGCCATAGCTTCAACGATTAAAACGCCCGGCATAACAGGTTCTTCCGGAAAGTGCCCGGGGAAGAATGGTTCGTTGCCCGACACGCTTTTAACCCCGACAATTGAGTCCTTTTTTATGTCGATCACTTTATCTACCAACAAGAACGGGAAGCGGTGTGGAAGCAGCTCTTTGATACGATTTATATCAAGCAACGGAGCTTGGTTGGGATCGTATTGAGGAGATTGCTCTTCCATTTGTTTGAGATCTTTGCGAATGAGGCGAGCCATCTGATTGTTGATACCATGTCCCGGGCAGTAGGCTATTACATGACCTTTGATAAAGCGACCAGCCAAAGCCAAGTCGCCGATAACATCTAAAAGTTTATGGCGTGCAGGCTCATTTATCATTTGAGGATTGGGGTTAATACTACCCAACTGATCCGGAATAGTATAGCCTTCGCCTAAGTGATCTTGTAAGGCTTTTTTTCTTTTATCATCGAGTATTTCGTCGTAGATGACGTGCGCATTGTTCAAATCTCCCCCTTTGATAAGCCCTTTTTCTAATAGAGGGAGTATTTCTCGAACGAATACAAAGCTGCGAGCCGGTGCAATTTCTGTCGCATAGTCCGTATTGGCATCGAAAGAGGCAAATTGATTGGAAAGAGCAGAAGATGGATAGGAGATATGCACATCGATGGAGAATTGATCATCCGGGAGGAATATCAATTTGGATCCTGTTTCCGGGTCTGTAACTTCCATTCGTTTTTTTACATAGTAGTATTCTCTTTCCGCATCTTGCTCAATAAGTCCTACTTTTTTGATCCCTTCTATGTAGGGAATTGCACTTCCATCCAATATAGGGCATTCGGGAGCATCTACTTCTATGATACAATTATCCACCCCCATGGCGTATAGGGCACTCAGCACGTGCTCTACTGTGCTAATGCTTAACTCTCCTTTCTTGATCACAGTGCTGCGTTCAGTGGAATTTACCAGTTCAGCCAAAAGAGCGAAAGACTGTCCTTCTTTGTCTGAACGACGTACCACGTAGCCTGTATTGGCAGGGGCGGGTAGCAAAGACATTGATATATCTAATCCAGTATGTAACCCTTTTCCACTAAAATGTAGTGGAGAGCTTAATGTTTGTTGTTGCATAACTTCGATTCTATTTGTTCAAGTTTCTTTTCTAAATCTCTAATACGGGCGTTGAGTTCGGGAAGTTTAGGGATAACAGTGTAGGCTCTGAGGGCTTTTGATAACTCCATGGCGGGAGAGCCCAATAGATTTCTGTCAGATTTTACGTTGCCGAGTATTCCCGTTTGACCTCCCATATTCACTCTGTCTCCAACGGTTATGTGCCCTGCAATACCGGCTTGTCCGCCTATTTTGCACCAAGAACCTATGTGAGAAGAACCTGCCATTCCTGTTTGGGAGGCGATAACAGTGTGCTCCCCAATGGAGCAGTTGTGTGCTACTTGAATTAGGTTGTCCAGCTTTGTTCCTTGTCCCACAAGGGTTGCTCCCATAACCGCCCTATCAATACAAGTATTTGCCCCGATTTCAACATCGTTTGAAATCTTAACCGTACCAAGCTGAGGTATTTTGTTGTACCCTTCTTCTGTTGGTGCAAATCCAAATCCATCAGCTCCTATGACCGACCCGGCATGGATAACGCATCTATCCCCGATAACACAGCTATGGTAGATGGATACGTGCGGATAAATCACAGTATTTTGTCCAATCGTCACGTCTTGTCCAATGTAAGAGTAAGGATATATGGAACACCCTTCTCCCAAAGTAACCCCTTTTTCTATGCACACAAAAGGACCGATGTAGCAGTGTGGGGGGATTGTTACCGAGGGGTGTATTAGCGCTTCCGGAGCTACTCCCTCGCGGTGTGGATTTAGTTCATGCTCCACCAGCTGCATGAGTTGAGCCAAAGCAGCATAGGGATTATCTACTTTAATGAGTGTTGGTGCGTAAGACGCAGAGGGAGTAAAATCTTCATTTACCAATACTGCCGTTGCTTGAGAAGTGTAGAGGAATGGCTCATATTTGGAATTGGCGATGAAAGAAAGTTCTCCCTCCTTCGCTTCTTCTATTTTCCCAAACGCAGAAACAACAGCCTCCGGATTTCCAATTACAGTACCTTTTATGAGAGAGGCAATATCCCTTACAGTGTACTTCATTTGTATTTCTATTAAATAATCCCTTTGTTAATAAGGGCTATTTCCATTTGTCGTTTCAATACCTCCGCCTCGTGTGCCGCAGCCGATGCAAAATGTTCAGAAGAGTCTGCATAAATAATACCCCGAGAAGAATTGACGAGAAGACCACATTCGTTGTTCATGGCACCGTGTACCAATTGATCAAAATCTCCTCCTTGTGCTCCTATACCCGGCACCAAAAGAAAATGGTTGGGCACTATGGAGCGCACACATTTGAGATATTCTGTTTGCGTTGCCCCTACGACATACATGATTTGCTTGTCGTCTCCCCAAGAAGTGCTCTCTTCCAAAACCTTTTCAAAGAGATATTTACCATTCTCCATTCTTTGTAACTGGAAGTCTTTAGATCCGGCATTGGAGGTTAAAGCGAGCAGTACGACCCACTTATCGGTATATTCCAAGAAAGGTTTGATGCTATCCACTCCCATATAGGGGGCGAGGGTGATGGCATCGGCTTTGAAATAATCAAAAAACGCACGAGCATACAGTGTGCCCGTATTGCCAATATCTCCTCGCTTGGCATCTGCTATAATGAGCTGATCGGGATATTTTTCTTTTATGTATGATATGGTACTCCCCAGCGCTTGTATACCAAAGGCTCCCATTGACTCATAGAACGCCACATTAGGCTTGTAAGCGACGCAATACTCCGCTGTGGCATCGATTATGGCTTGGTTGAAAGCAAGAATAGGATTTTCCTCTTGCATCAGACACTCCGGTATCTTGCGGACATCTGTGTCAAGACCAATGCACAAAAATGATCGTTTACGTTTGATATTATCAATGAGTTCTTGTTTTGTCATACTGTATCCTTATTCTTTATATTTTTCTCCTTGTGAATTAAAGCAACGACGCTTCACTTAGTCTTTCACTATTTTCCGCCATGGCAAGGGCTTCTACCACATTTTGCAAGTCTCCATCCATCACAGCACTCAGATTGTATAATGTGAGCCCAATTCTGTGGTCGGTCAAACGCCCTTGCGGAAAATTGTAGGTGCGTATTTTTGCCGATCTATCGCCGGTAGAAACCATCGTTTTACGGCGAGAGGCCACTTCGTCAATATATTTTTGGTGTTCTTGATTGTATATCCTACTACGAAGTTCGATGAGGGCTTTAGCCTTGTTCTTGAGCTGAGATTTTTGATCTTGGCACTGTACCATAATACCTGTCGGAATATGTACTAAGCGGACAGCTGAGTAGGTTGTATTAACCGATTGCCCTCCCGCACCACTGGAACAGTAGGTATCAACCCTAATGTCAGACTCTTTTATTTCCACATCGAACTCATCTGCTTCGGGAAATACGGCAACCGTTGCCGCAGAGGTATGCACTCTTCCTTGTGTTTCCGTTTCCGGTACTCTCTGCACTCGATGTACTCCGGATTCATACTTCAGAGTGCCATATACAGAATCGCCCGAAATAGTGAATACAATCTCCTTATATCCACCCAAACTTCCCTCTGTAAAGGAACTCACTTCTATATGCCACTTCTTGCCTTCGCAATAGCGTGAATACATTTTGAAAAGGTCTTTTGCAAAGAGAGCTGCTTCGTCGCCTCCGGTTCCCGCTCTGATTTCCATAATTGCATTCTTTGCATCTTCGGGATCATCGGGAAGGAGTAGAAGTGCTATGGCTTGCTGCATGTCGGGCAAAACTTCATCTATTTGAGTCAGTTCTTCCTTGGCCAGAGAACGCAGTTCTTCATCTCCAGAGGAGTGCAATAATTCTTGAGCATCTTTCCTGCTGTTACAGAGGGAGAGGTACTTTTTGTGAGCCTCGTGTAACTCTTCCAACTTGCGATATTCCTTACTGAGACGAACAAATCGTTTGTCGTCTGCAATAACGGAAGGGTCCGTTATGAGTAAACGTACCTCTTCAAAGCGCTCTTCTAAACTATTTAGATGCTGTAATAGCTTCTCTTCGTTCATTTAGTAGTAAAGTTTTCCGTATGGAGTGTCAAGCAGGAGACTGTTTTTTCCATCTCCCTCTTCCACATGTCCGATCACTTGTGCTTCCACACCAAAATTCTTGCTAATCTCGATAACCCGTTCAGCATCTTTCTCCGAGAGGTAGAACTCTAAACGATGTCCCATGTTGAATACTTTGTAGAGTTCTTTCGCTTCAGCCCCACTTTCTTGTGCTATGAGTTGAAACAACGGAGGTATGGGTAGCAAATTGTCTTTTACAATGTGCTTATTTTCCACAAAGTGGAGCACCTTTGTTTGAGCCCCTCCCGTGCAGTGCACCATACCATGTATTGCAGAACGCATCTCTTTGAGAACACTCGCAACAATAGGTGCATAGGTACGAGTGGGAGAGAGGATAAGTTGTCCTGTATTCATTGGAGTCCCCTCTACGGGGTCAAGCAGGTTACGAGAGCCACTGTAAACAAGGTCCTTTGGAATAGAAGGATCAAAACTTTCCGGGTATAGCTTTGACAAATAATTGTTTAATACATCGTGGCGAGCCGAAGTGAGCCCATTACTCCCCATACCACCATTATAGCATCGCTCATAGGTTGCCTGACCATAGGAGGATAACCCCACGATAACATCGCCTGCTTGGATGCGAGCATTGTCGATAACATCACTTCGCTTCATCCTACAAGTAACGGTGCTATCGACGATGATGGTACGTACCAAATCTCCCACATCTGCAGTTTCCCCTCCCGATGAAGTTATGCCTACTCCCAAGTCGCGCAATTCCTCCAACAGTTCTTCCGTGCCATTGATGATGGCTGCAATAACTTCCCCCGGTATTAAGGCTTTGTTACGTCCTATTGTAGAGGATACAAGGATGTTATCCGTTGCCCCAACGCACAGGAGATCGTCCAAATTCATCACTAAGGCGTCTTGAGCAATACCTTTCCAAACGGATAGATCTCCGGTTTCTTTCCAATATATGTATGCCAAGGATGATTTGGTACCGGCTCCATCGGCATGCATAAGATTGCAGTAGGCTTCGTCTTGTCCTAATAAGTCGGGAAGAATTTTACAAAAGGCTTTGGGAAACAGCCCCTTATCCACATTCTTTATTGCGTTGTGTACATCTTCTTTGGCAGCCGAAACACCTCGCTGCATATAACGCTCTTGGGTCATACTGTCTGTTTACGAGTCTTTATTCTTTAGTTATCGAGAGTTGCGCAATATGAGTATATCTCCCTCTTCCGGAACATATGTTTCAGGGTCGAGGTCATTCATTTTATATAGATATGCCACGCGTATGCCATATTTTTGAGCAATGCTGTGCATAGATTCTCCTATGCTCACTACGTGATCGAGGTATTGCTCCGTGGCTTGCTTGTTTTTCTTCTGCAAGTAAACTACGTCTCCTGCTTGTAACGGAAAGTCTAAGGGTACATCATTGTATTCGGCTAAAGTCTTAGGCTTGATGTCCATTTCTTCTGCAATGGAGTAATAGGTGTCTCCATCTTGGGCTATTACATAGAGAAGTCCATAGCTGATGAAGCCCTCATGCTTTACCATAGGAGTTTTAGAACCACGATTTTTCTTTTTGGATTGTGTGAGAGTTCCATCCATCCAATGAGGATAGTTCTCTTCGTCCAATTCATAAAGAGCATAAAGCTCTATTAGGGCTATGAGCTTGTTTGCATAGCCTTTATCGGTAGCATATCCTGCCCTTTGTAATCCTTTTGCCCAACCGATGTAATCATTTCTCCTAAGCGTATAGAGCCCTTCATAACGAGGCTGTTTGAGAAAATAGGAGTGGTCCCTGAAAGAATCCAAATCCGATTCATAGCTGCGAAAGCACTCATTCTCTTCATCATCGTCTTTGTAGGTACGCTTCCCTTGCCACGTGC
The DNA here is from genome assembly GCA_041848345.1 of Porphyromonas sp. Classification (GTDB taxonomy): domain Bacteria; phylum Bacteroidota; class Bacteroidia; order Bacteroidales; family Porphyromonadaceae; genus Porphyromonas. The sequence continues at coordinate 17,341 of JBGZIN010000044.1, read as the reverse complement.
GGTGGCACTTGATGCCGAAATGGTTGTTGTGTATGGAAGCCAAGGTGCTTTGTCCGGCACCGGACTCCAATAGCCCTTGCGCCATGGTGATACTTGCAGGGATATTGTGTGCTTGCATCTGGCGGATACACTCCGAAGCATATTTACGGATATACTCCTGATAGGTGCTGTTCATCTTTTGAGCATGAGTGGGAAAAGCAGCAAAAAACAGAGCAAAAAGCCCCATTAAACGCACCCCGATATAATTCCTATGTACCCTATTGTCGGCTTGCATATCCTAATTTATTGTTCTCAAAAGGAGGCTTTGTGTGCAAGACTTAAAACATCTCCCTTGGATATATTTCTTGCAAATATACAACTATTATAAGAGAGTAAGGAGGATTTTGAATTTTCGACTCATTCATTACCTTACTGCAAAAGAGATAATTATATTATATATGTTATTATGATTGAGGGGTTTATGGATAGTTGTTCTCTTTATTCCATTCTCTTTTTTAGGAATAGGGCTGTATTGGATGGCTCTTTTTGTGTAATCATTTTTTCGGGGGTACCTGTAAACAAGATCTGACCTCCGTTGCGTCCCCCTTCGGGTCCCATATCAATGAGATAATCTGCGCTTTTAATAACATCGAGGTCGTGCTCTATGATGAGTACAGTATTGCCTTTGTCCACCAATTGGTTTACCAAAGAGAGAAGCATCCTGATGTCTTCAAAATGCAACCCCGTAGTAGGCTCATCCAATATGTAGAGAGAGCGTCCGGTATCTTTTTTGGACAATTCTTCTGCCAATTTTACACGCTGGCTTTCTCCTCCCGACAGAGTGGTGGATGGTTGTCCCAACTTGATATACCCCAACCCTACCTGGCGCATTATCTCCAAACGACTGTGTAGCTTAGGCATATTTTCAAAAAATTCTGCCGCTTGGTTGAAGGTCATATCAAGTACGTCGGCAATGGATTTTCCTTTATATCGAACCTCCAACGTCTCTCGAGAGTAGCGTTTGCCATGACATATCTCGCAAGGAATGGTAACATCCGGCAGGAAGTTCATCGCCAATGTTTTGTAGCCGTTGCCTTTGCATTCTTCACAGCGACCGCCTGCCACATTGAAAGAAAATCGTCCCGCTTTGTAGCCCCTTGCTTTGCTTTCGGGGAGAGACACAAAGAGATTTCTAATCTCGGTGAACAGCCCCGTATAGGTGGCGGGATTGCTTCGCGGTGTGCGCCCCAAAGGCGATTGGTCTACAACTGCCAGTTTATCGATGTTTTCCAAGCCTTCAATCTTTTTGTAGGGGAGAGGTTCCACGGACGAACGATACAATGCTTGGGCTATGACGGGGACGAGAGTGCCGTTTATAAGTGAAGATTTACCACTCCCGGAGACACCCGTAACGCATATGAATGTACCCAAAGGCAGAGATAGGTCTACTTTTTTGAGATTGTTGCCCGTAGCCCCTTTTAGGGAAAGGAAAAGTCCGTTTCCACTGCGCCTTGCATCGGGAATGGCGATACGCCTGATCCCATTTAAGTAGTCGGCTGTTATGCTATGAGCAGAAGGTAATTCTCGGGGAGAACCGGCAAAGACCACCTTTCCGCCCAAGCGTCCCGCTCCGGGTCCCATGTCTACGATATAGTCCGCCGCAAGCATCATATCTTGATCATGTTCCACCACGACAACCGTATTTTCTCCGTCTCTCAGTTTTTGCAGTGAGGCGATTAACCTACTGTTATCGCTCGGATGCAGCCCGATCCCCGGTTCGTCCAATAGATAAAGCACCTCTACGAGTCCTGTCCCTATTTGTGTGGCTAAGCGTATTCTTTGGCTTTCTCCCCCCGAAAGAGTAGATGAGCCTCTGGATAGGTTGAGGTAGTAAAGCCCTACATCGAGAAGAAACTTCAGACGTGTTTCTATTTCTTTCAGTATCTCTTCGCCAACGGGGAGCAGGTGGGGCGGAATGGCTTCTTTAATTTGGGGCAAAAGAGCGAATAGATCATTCAAATCCAAAGCAGCCAGCTCGTGTATTCGCCATTTGCCGATGAGGTAATGCTGTGCAATTTTGTTCAGTCTCACCCCGTTGCACTCGGGGCACTTCTGTTCGGAATGTAAGTTTTGCACCCAATCCTTGGTCTCTTCGTCCAAGAAGTCCATTCCCTTTTCAAAGTTCAAATAAAACATTATTCCTTTGAAGTCGAACGATATTTCATCGTTTGTACAGCCGTATAGAATGATGTTAAGTACTTCGGCAGACAGCTCTCCCACGGGTGTATCTATACTGTATCCACACTCTTCGAGCAGCTGTTCTATTTGGTCAAAAATACCTCCTTTGTGCCATTTTCCCAAGAGCTTTAACCCTCCTTTTTTTATGGAGAGGTGCGGCTGGGCAATAAGTTTGTTGGTATCGATTCTACTGACAACGCCCATCCCTTTGCAGAGGAGGCAGTAACCTTGCGGGGAGTTGAAGGAAAAAGTCGATGGGGAGACCTCGGGATAGGCAAGCCCGTTCTCGGCATCCATAATTTTGGATGAGAGATGACGCAGGGAGGTGTCATTACGCTTGCGTATATCGAGCATACCATCACCGTGTCTCAATGCAAGGGATACGCTTTGGCGCAATCGCTCTCGCACCTCATCCTTTACAATGAATTTGTCTATGACAACAGCAATGTAATGCTTTACATATCGATCGACCATCATTCCGGGGCGTAGTTCTTCTACGGCTCCATCGATGTACACAGAAGTAAACCCTTTTTTTCGGAGCGTCTCGAAGAGCTCTCGATAATGTCCTTTTCGGTCTCGAATGATGGGCGCAAGGAGTTCAATACCCTGATTATCGTAATCTTTTTCGATCAGTTCGCACAGTTCTTGCTCTGTATATTTACGCATAATTTTGCCCGATATGTAGGAGTGGGGTTGGGCAGTTCGTGCGTAAAGAAGGCGCAAGAAGTCATAGATCTCCGTTACGGTTCCTACCGTGGAGCGTGTATTATTGGAGGCTGTTTTTTGTTCGATGGCAACCACGGGACTCAATCCCTCAATGGATTCCACATCGGGACGGCTGCCGTTACCGATGAAACTACGCGCGTAGGACGAAAAAGTTTCTATGTAACGCCTTTGTCCTTCTGCCAGAAGAACATCGAAAACAAGGGACGATTTGCCGCTGCCGCTAAGCCCTGTAACCACGGTTAGTTTGTGCCGAGGGATGGATACATCTATATTCTTAAGGTTGTGTACCTTAGCCCCTCTCACCTCTATGGCTCCCGAGGCAAAAAGATCTTCCTTTTCGGGGGTACGTCCTCTGTTATTTGTTTTTTCTTGCTTATCCATTGAGTCATTTTTGTCAATTGAACTTAAAGGTACAATATTTCCCTCATTTCGGACGAGATGCACGTATATTGGGAGGCATAGTGCGCCATCTTAAAGGTACAATGTTTCCTTCATTTCCCATTAACTCTTTCTTGGATCGAGATGCGTCTCTTTCTTTTAACATAATCTCCCATTGGATGGGCGAAAATGTTTGGATGCATTCAATTTACGATTTAATAGCAATCAAACTTCATTTTGTATGCATTCAAATGAAAGTTTGTATGCATACAAAATATGTTTTGTTATGGATTGGTTTTGAGTGTTTTATGAAATAGGTAAGTGAAGATGCGCCACAAGCCTTTCGATGGAACGGAAAAAGGGCTTCAATCCTAACGATTGAAGCCCTCTTTTCAAAAGATGTTATCTCTTAGTTGTTGTATTTCAAGAGATGTTTATTGCTCATTTTCTTCCGATAGCCAAGCGGTGCGCACCAATCGTTGGTAGGATTGATAACGATATTGTGCCGCTTGTAAAGAAGCGTTTGCCACCTCTTCTGCCTCTTCGGGGAATTGTTTGTAGAGGGAAGAGTAGCGCACCTCGTTTTTCAAGAAGTCCTTGAATTTATCCCATTCGGGGGCTTTACTGTCCAAGCTGAACGGGTTCTTTCCTTGGTCTGCCAACGTGGGATCATAGTGCCACAAGTGCCAGTAACCGCACTCAACTGCACGTTTTTCCTCCATTTGTGAGTTGCCCATTCCGCCCTTAAGCCCGTGAGAGATACAGGGAGAGTAGGCAATTACCAAAGATGGTCCGTCGTAGGCTTCAGCTTCCCGGAGCACTTTGAGGGTTTGTGCTTGGTTGGCACCCATGGCAATCTGTGCTACATAAACATATCCATAGGTTGTTGCGATGAGTCCCAAATCTTTTTTGCGAACGCGTTTACCGCCTGCTGCAAACTTGGCGATGGCTCCAACGGGGGTACTCTTGGATGACTGTCCACCGGTATTGGAGTACACTTCCGTGTCGAGGACAAGGATGTTCACATTTTTCCCGGATGCCAAAACGTGGTCAAGCCCTCCGAAACCAATATCATATGCCCATCCGTCTCCACCGATAATCCATTGAGAGTGTTTGAGGAAGTAGTCTTTTAGCTCGCGCAAGGGAGCCAATGCCGCAGAAGAGTCAGCCCCTAAAAGAGGGAGAATGGCATCGCTCAATCGACGGGTTTCTACGCCGTCTTGGAATTTTTCGATCCATTCCTCAAGCAAAGGACGAAGAGCAGCGTTGGCAGTATTTGCTTCAAGAACACGTTCTACCTCGTGTTGCAGACGCTCACGAAGGGTGGTTGCGGCAATTTGCATCCCCAATCCAAACTCGGCATTGTCCTCAAAAAGAGAGTTTGCCCATGCCGGACCTTGTCCTTTGGCATTGGTTGTATAGGGGGTAGAGGGGGCAGAACCGGAATAGATAGAAGAACAGCCCGTTGCATTGGCTACCATCTGACGATCTCCAAAGAGTTGGGTAATGAGTTTTACATAAGGAGTCTCACCACAACCGGCACACGCTCCGGAAAACTCGAAAAGCGGTTGAGCAAATTGGGAGTTGCGCACATTGGCAAGTATATCCACAAGGTGGGCTTTATTGGTTACTTGTTTTACCATCTTGTCCCAATTCTTTTGCTCGTCATACTGAGTTTCCAAAGGAACCATTTCGAGGGCTTTTCCATCTTTGTTACCCGGACAAACATTGGCACAGTTACCGCAACCCAAACAGTCTAAAACATCTACTTGGATACGGAAGGTGATACCTGCCTCTTTCATGCCCTTACCTGTGGCGGGAAGAGTATGAACTCCAGTCGTAGCCACTTCTTTTTCATCGAGGAGGAAAGGACGTATGGTAGCGTGAGGACAGACGTAGGCACATTGGTTACATTGAATACAGTTGTCTGCTTTCCATTGAGGAACGAAAGTAGCCACTCCTCGCTTTTCGCTTGCAGCCGTTCCGTTGTCCCATGTTCCGTCTTCTCTTCCGATGAAGGCGGATACAGGAAGATCGTCGCCTGCTTGGGCATTGACTTTGCGCACAACGTTGTAAATGAAGTCTGTGTCATCTTCGTGGCGCACGGAAGGCTCATCTTCGAGAGATGCCCATTCTGCCTTAACGGGTATTTCAATCACATCGGCACCGCGATCCACAGCCGCATAGTTCATGTTTACAACACTATCACCTTTTTTAGCATAGCTCTTAACGATGAATTTTTTCATCTGCTCCACAGCCAATTCGTAAGGAATGACATTGGCGATCTTGAAGAATGCAGACTGAAGAATGGTATTCGTTCTATTCCCCAATCCAATTTCTTGAGCGATGCTTGTTGCATTGATTGTAAAGAAACGAATGTTGTTCTTGGCGAGATAACGCTTAATCTTATTGGGAAGATGGCGTTCGATGTCTTCGGGAGCCCAAATAGAGTTTAGCAGGAAAGTACCGTTCTTTTTCAATCCTTTCAGTACGTCATACATGTGCAAGTAAGCAGGCACGTGGCACGCTACGAAATCGGGTGTTACAACGAGGTAGGTAGAGCGGATGGGCTTATCTCCAAAACGAAGGTGTGATGCCGTAAAACCTCCCGACTTTTTAGAGTCATAGGCAAAGTAGGCTTGGCAGTATTTGTCGGTGTTATCTCCGATGATTTTAACGGAGTTCTTATTGGCTCCAACGGTTCCATCGGCTCCCAATCCGTAAAACTTAGCCTCGAAAGTGCCGTCATTGAAGAGCAAATCTTCATGTTGAGGGAGTGAGGTAAAGGTAACATCGTCCACGATACCAATGGTAAAGTGGTTCTTTGGCAGAGCCTGTTTCAGGTTATCATAGACCGATGCGATTTGGGCAGGAGTCGTGTCTTTAGAAGAAAGACCATAACGACCGCCGACGATGAGAGGTGCATTTTCAACTCCGAAGAAAGCTGTGCGTACGTCCATATAGAGAGGTTCGCCGGCAGCTCCCGGTTCTTTGGTGCGATCCAATACAGCAATTCTTTTCACTGTTTTGGGCAAAGCTCCCAAGAAGTGCTTCACGCTGAACGGACGATACAGGTGTACGGATAGAAGCCCTACTTTTTCTCCATTTGCCTGCTTGTAGTCGATTACTTCGCGTATGGCTTCCGTAACAGACCCCATGGCGATAATCACATGCTCTGCATCCGAAGCCCCATAATAGTCGAACAGATGATATTGACGACCGGTAAGGGCAGCCATCTTGTCCATATATTCTTGTACCATGTCAGGAACAGCCAAATAGAATGGATTGGAGGCTTCGCGGCTTTGGAAGTAAATATCTCCATTTTGTGCAGTACCACGCGTAACGGGAGCATTGGGGGTAAGGGCGCGTTCACGGAACTCCATGAGAGCCTTTTGGTCTATCAAGGGCAATAAGTCCTCCGTTTCCAATGCTTCGATTTTTTGGATTTCATGAGAGGTACGGAACCCATCGAAGAAGTGAATGAAGGGTACTCGAGTTTTTAAGGCTGCCAAGTGAGCGACAGCTGCCAAGTCCATAACCTCTTGCACAGAGCCGGTACAGAGTTGAGCCAACCCGGTCATGCGTGCAGCCATAACATCTTGATGGTCTCCGAAAATAGAGAGAGCCTGCGCTGCAATGGCACGAGCCGAAACGTGGAATACACCGGGAAGAAGTTCTCCGGCTATTTTGTACATATTCGGGAGCATCAAAAGAAGGCCTTGCGATGCTGTAAAGGTAGTTGCCAAAGCACCCGCTTGAAGGGCTCCGTGCATTGCGGCAACAGCTCCTCCTTCACTTTGCATTTCCTCTACTTTTACAATCTCACCAAAGATGTTTTTGCGTTTTTGGGCAGCCCATTCATCGACGAACTCTGCCATAGTGGAAGATGGTGTGATGGGATAGATGGCAGCCACTTCACTAAACATGTAAGCTATGTGTGCGGCGGCTTGATTTCCATCACAGGTCATCATTTTCTTTTGTTTTGCCATAGTGATATATTCTTTAATCTTTCAATTTGTATTTCCTTATTCACCATTGGGGCTGAGTCAATAGAGAAACCCAAAGAGCCACAATGGAATGATGTTTTTTACTCCAACGCTGATATTATTGACAGCATACAATCGATCCAATCGATAGCGGGCGTTTGTCTCTTTATCCACCCTAAATTGGTATTGAGAGTCTACTACAAAATTTACGTGAGCCCGCACGGTAGCCTCTACTTTTAGGCTTTTGCTTACCTGATTTAGGAAGAATGTGCGGCAAATTTCCGCTTCAGAGAGTGACTCCGGAGCCAATACATAACCCAAATTGGTATTGTCCAAATAACTGATTAGAGAAGATTTGGCTTCGGTTGCTTCCGAGCGATGTACCAATGAGATGAGTTCTGCTTCTTTGAGGAAGTTTACATAATTGGTTACAGTGGCTCTTGAGGTGGATATTCCTTTTGCCAATTGGGATACGTTAAGTAGGGTGGGTGAGGAAAGTGATATTAGATACAAGAGTGTACGGAGCTTGGGGAGTAACCGTTGATCTATGTTTCTAATGTACATAACATCGACTTCCAAAGTCATATTTATGTTCTTCAGAAGACTCTCCGAGTATGTTTTTTCTGCGAGGAAGAACGGGTAATAACCATGGTGTACATAGTCATTGAACCAACTGTTGGGATTGACTTTTTCCAAAATAGTCTTGCTAATATCCACATGGTTGTTTATAATGTCTTCCCAACGGATAATTGGCAATTGCAATCCTGTTTGAGAGTTTATGTATTCCCGAAGAGAGAAGCCGGGAAGTTTATAAATCTTCCCCTTGTATGTCTGTTCGTCCAAAGTATCCTCTACAAGAGGCGACCCGGTGTACATAATCTTGAGAGAGGGAAACCTTTGGTAGCACTCATTCAGCTCCGATTGCCAATTGGGGTATTTGAAGATTTGATCCAATAAGAGCATTTCTCCGCCTTGTTGTACAAAAGAGGCTGCGAAATCTACCAACTTTGTCGTCGAGAAGAGAAAATGATTAAGATTGACGTACAAACATTTTCTGTTTAGTACACCGTATTGTTCTACCGCCCAATCTATGAGAAAGGTCGTTTTCCCGATGCCACGAGACCCTACGATACCAATTAGCCGTTCGGATGGATCTATTTCATCTACCAAAAATCTTCGAACAGAATTGGAACGATGTCTCAGCAAATGGTCGTGTGTCCTAAAAAGGCTTTCCATTATATTACCAACTGTTTGCGAGCAAAGGTAGTGCTTGTTTTTCGTTTTTGCAAACAGCTTATAGCAAAAAGCAATTCTATTTGTTGAAATATCAAAATTCTGTTCCCTATTTATTGTTATTTGTTGGATGGATGAAATTATATCTCCCTTCAAAAGAGTGATGCTTATAAAAATGAGCTTTTCATCGAGGATTAATGTTTGTTTGGATTATTTTGAGATCGAAGAAGATAAGTCTTTTACAAAAGGATGGAAAACACTACCTTTGCGAGGTGCTATGTGCTGACTAAGAATAAAAGGTAGGGGAAGAGTAGGAAAAGTGGCAAATAATAATTTCTCCTTGGGAGGTGTCGCTTTCGGATTTCTTTGCCGTCTCTTTTGCAAGATTATATTGCTTTCTGTGTGTACGTTGCATATTGACTGGTCGGAGAGGCTCCTTGTGGGACTCCGATGAGGGGAATAGTAGAAATATGGTTATGATGAAGAAGAAAAGGTTGTATAACTTTCTCATAGTGGTAGCTTCTTGCGCTTTATTGGCGACGTTGCTTCTGCAAGTCAGGTATATGCTTGATATGAGGGATAGTTACAATGAGCAGTTTTTTAAGCTGGCTCACTCCGCAATATCCAATGCAAAAGATGCTGTGGAGAAGGAGGCCATATCTTCTTTTATCGTTGAAAATTTAGAAGAGAAATCTTTGTTGCTGAAAAGAAGTCAATACACAGAGCCGTATTTAACAGACCCTAAGTTGGAGGAAATTGAGAAATTCGCCAAGTGGGGTGCTTTGATAAGTTCTTCCCCCTTTTCCTCTTGTCCTCCTTGGATGCAGAATTATTCTTCCGAAAATTTTTCGCATACCTCCGTTTCATTGGATGTTCAAAAGCGTCTCACAGAGGCTTACTTTTTTCACCATGAAGCTATAAGTGATGTTGTCCTTTCCTCTATCATCAGTTTGGACAACGATATGCGGCCGATGTGCGAAAAGATTTCTCATGTTGCTCTTTTACAGTCTCTAAAGCATAATCTTACTTTGGTGGGCATCGAGGAACCTTTTATCTACAAGATCTATGACAGAAGAGAAAAGATTATCTACGAAATGGGACCTCCCTACGGGATTGAATCATCGAAAAAAAATTCCATTCGTATTCCTCTTTTTGATAAGATTGCAGTAGGTGGAGCCTCGGCAGGTGTTATAGAGGTGATTTTTTATAATCACAATAATTATAGGAATGTGTATTCCTATGCGATACCTTCCTTTATAGCCATGCTTACCATATTCCTTCTTTTCTTGATAGCCGTGGTGCTTTATTCTCGTCAGCAAACTTTCGAAAAAGACAGACACAATTTTGTCCACAATATGACTCATGAGTTGAAAACGCCGGTAACGTCGATAAAGTTGGCATCAAGTATGTTGAGTCAGGATGCTATAATTGCGAACAAGGAGAGAAGTAAAAAAATATTGGAAGCAATGCAAAGCGAAGCAGAACGCTTATTCTTTCTTGCCGATAAGATATTGCAGTTTACGCTGGTAAACGAAGGGAAGATTCGCTATCACTTTACTTGGTTTGATTGTGTCGATTTGATAGAGCATGCTGTGACACTCTATCGGATACAGTGTGAACGTTTAGGCGGGTCCATGACGGGGATCTTTAATGCTACGGAAACGTACATACATGCCGATAAAATACATTTGCAAAATATGATATTCAATCTTTTGGAGAATGCGATTAAGTATAGGAAACCGGATGATGTACCTATACTATCGGTTTCTCTGACCAATCCCTCTTCCAATGTTTTGCGCATTTCAATACAAGACAACGGTATTGGTATATCCAAAGGAGATCAGAAAAATATATTCCGACAATATTATCGGGTGGATACGGGAAACATACATGGAACCAAAGGTTTTGGTTTAGGGCTTTCCTATGTGGCGAAAACAGTCAAAGATATGGGAGGTAAAGTGGGAGTAGAAAGCAAATTGAACGTTGGTACTACCATGTATGTCGATCTCCCGGCAGAAGAGATTGTACAAAGGTGAGAGGGTAAAATAAACTTTTTACGTGTTTATTTGTTATAATATATATGCCATAATAGTGTGGTGAAAAGAAGAAAAGAACGAGATAAAATATAATTATAGATGGCTATGGACGAAAAATTGAAAATCTTTTTCTGTGAAGACGATGAGAATTTAGGAATGCTGCTCAAAGAGTTCTTAGATACAAAGGGGTTTGATACAGACCTTTTCCGTGATGGAGAGGAGGGAATACGTAATTTTGAGAAAACTCAATATGACCTGTGTATTTTGGATGTTATGATGCCTCTTAAGGATGGCTTCTCTGTGGCTCAGGAGATTCGCTCTGTAAATAGCACGGTGCCTATCATTTTCTTGACTGCAAAGACAATGAAAGAGGATGTTCTTCACGGATTTACTGTGGGTGGAGATGATTATGTGACCAAACCTTTTAGTTTGGATGAGCTTTTGGCTCGCATAGAAGCTATCATGCGCCGTGTTAGAGGTGTGGACTCTCGCATCAGACCTTACTACCAATTGGGTAAGTTTGTTTTCGATACGCAAAAGCAAACGCTTACGTTGGGTAGTCAAGTAACTAAATTGACCACGAAGGAGAGTCAGCTCTTGGCTCTATTGTGTAGTTTTGCCAATGAAACTTTGGAGCGTAATTATGCATTGAAGACAATTTGGGAAAACGACAACTACTTCAATGCTCGCAGTATGGATGTATATATTACCAAACTACGTAAGATTTTGAAGGCAGACCCATCTCTTGAGATTAAGAATGTACATGGACGAGGCTATCGTCTCAACACGACAGGAACGCATATCCCCGAAGATAAGATAACGGTTCTCTAATCTGTTGGTTATATAGCCTGATACTTAATAAAAAGGATACCTAAGATTTCCCTTTGAGTGGAGAGCTGTTAGGTATCCTTTTTCGTGCTTTCATCGAGATATCAAGTACTTGGTGAACAGAAAAGTTTTTCTAAATCCCTCTCCACAATAATGGATAGGGAAGTTTTCTCGTAAAAAGAAACAAGATATAATGACTATGAAGTGTGGATTTTGCTGCGATCATGCGGGGTATTTATTGAAAGAACAATTGAAAGAACTCCTTTTCCAAAAAGGATATGAATGTGTGGATTTTGGTACTTTTTCGGAAGAAAGAGCGGATTATCCCGACTTTGCGCATCTATTGGGAAGTGCAATAGATAACGGAGAGGTGCCTATGGGAATAGCTGTGTGCGGCTCCGGTAACGGTATATCCATGGCGTTGAATAAACATCGGAACGTGCGAGCTGCTCTTTGTTGGGCAGAAGAGTTGGCATCTCTTGCACGAGCCCACAATAATGCCAACGTATTATCTCTTCCTGCTCGTTTTATTTCGTCCGAAGAAGCCGAAAGAATAGTGAACGCGTTCTTATCTACGGAGTTTGAGGGAGGGCGGCATACAACAAGAGTGGAGAAGATACCGCTTTGCTGAGATACTTGTTGGTGATTGATACATGTATGTAAAGGAAAGAAGTTGCAGGGAGCTTCTTTCATAGATAAGAGGAGACAAAATGCCGAAAGCTACAAACGGAAAAGACGTTGGAAACATAGAGATTAGAGGAAATCGGGTGAACAACCTGAAAAATATAGACGTTTCTATTCCGAGGGGAAAGCTGACCGTAATCACGGGAGTAAGTGGTTCCGGGAAGAGTTCCCTCGCTTTCGATACACTTTATGCCGAGGGGCAACGGCGTTATGTGGAGAGTCTGTCGAGCTATGCGCGTCAGTTCCTCAGCCGCATGCCGAAGCCCGATTGCGATTTTATTCGTTACATACCTCCTGCAGTTGCCATACAGCAGCGTGTGATTAGTCGAAATCCTCGCAGTACGGTGGGAACTGCCACGGAGATCTACGACTATCTAAAGATGCTTTTCGCCCGCTTTGGGCACACCATTTCTCCTATTTCGGGCGATGAGGTCAAAAAGCACACGGCACATGATGTGGTTGCCTTTTCCAAAACTATGGAAGAGGGGGCGCGATTTCTCCTGCTGGCTCCCATTTTTTTGTCGGGGAGCAATACTCTGCGTGCCCAACTGCAACTTTATCAAAGCTCGGGATTTAGTCGTGTTGCATTGGACAACTCTGTTTACTACATAGACGAGGTCGATGATGCTCTGCTTGAGCGTTGTGCAACGGGTTATTTGGTGATTGACCGACTGAGTGTGCGTAAAAACGACGTTGCTTATGACACACGTTTGGCAGATTCTGTCGAGATTGCTTTTTATGAGGGGCATGGCGCTTGTTGCCTTGCATGGGTGACTTCGGAGGGCTATGGAGAGATGCACTCTTTCAGCAATCGTTTCGAGGCGGATGGGCGTTCGTTCATGGAGCCTGCCCCTGAGCTATTCGATTTCAACAGTCCTACGGGAGCCTGCCCACTTTGTGAAGGCTATGGAAAAACGATTGGCATATCGCCCGATTTGGTCATTCCCCAAGAGGGGCTTTCCGTGTATGAGGGGGCTGTTGCCTGTTGGCATGGACCCAAGAGCAGCGAATGGAAAGATGAGTTTGTGAAGTCCTCCTTGGCTTATGGTTTTCCTATCCATACGCCCTACAACCAATTGTCTCAAGAGGAGAAGAGTTTGTTGTGGAAGGGAGTTCCCAATCCCCAACCCGGTATGCCGATGCTTTACGGGATTGATATGTTCTTTGAGATGCTGCAACGTGATCGATACAAGGTGCAAAATAGGGTGCGCATAGCTCATTTCAGTGGTAAAACCACCTGTCCCTCCTGTCAAGGTCGTCGTCTCAAAGAGGATGCTTTTCATGTGTTCTTTGAGGGGAAATGTATTGGCGACATAACCTCTATGTCCATAGCGGAAGCGCGTGCGTTCTTCGATGCTGTGCATTTACCCGCCCCTCTTGCTGAAGCAGCCCAACGCTTGTTGTTTGAGATACGCACTCGGCTTGCCGTTTTGTGCGATGTGGGTTTGGAGTACCTTACCTTGGATCGCCCGTCCAACACGCTTTCGGGGGGCGAGAGCCAGCGAGTAACCTTAGCCACTCGTTTGGGGAGCAACCTCTACGGAGCCATGTATGTGTTGGATGAGCCGAGCATAGGGTTGCATGAACGCGACACGCAGCGACTTATCTCCGTGATAAAACGTCTTCGAGATGCGGGCAATACGCTTGTCGTGGTCGAGCATGACGAAAACATGATGCAAGCGGCAGACTTTTTGGTGGACATAGGACCCGATGCGGGACATTTGGGAGGCGAAGTGGTTTTTGCCGGAGCTCCCTCTGAAATAACGTCCGAAACACCCGGCTATACGGCAGCTTTCCTTTCGCACGGGCGTTCCATACCTCTTCCGATCCAAAGGAGGGTATGGCACAAATACATAGAGGTCTACAATGCAGCGAAGAACAACCTCAAGAATGTAACCGTACGCATCCCCCTGGAAGTGATGACCGTGGTAACGGGAGTGAGCGGATCGGGGAAGAGCACACTGGTTCGCGATATTCTTTTTGAGGAATTGTCTCGTGTCTTGGAGGGTGCTTCCTCCTCTTCAAAGGCTGTGATCAGAGGTGACGTTTCTTGCATTAAGGATGTAGAATACATAGATCAAAACAGTGCCGGACGCAATGCACGTTCCAACCCCGTTACATATATAGGGGCTTATGATGCCATCCGTGCGCTTTATAGTGAGCAACCACTCTCCAAACAGATGGGCTATGCCCCCTATATGTTCAGCTTCAATCGGGAGGGCGGACGCTGCGAGGAGTGCAAAGGCGAAGGAGTCGTTACCATAGAAATGCAGTTTATGGCAGACTTGACGCTTACGTGTGAGGAGTGTGCAGGCAAGCGATTTAAGCGAGAGATTTTGGACGTTACCTATCACAAAAAGAGCATCTATGATTTGCTGGAGATGACCATAGACGAGGCGATTGACTTCTTTCGGGAGCACCCCTCCAAGGGACATACGGAGGCGATCATCTCTTTGCTCTCCGTACTGCAAAGAGTCGGCTTGGGCTACCTCAAGATGGGTCAGAACAGTTCCTTACTCTCGGGTGGAGAAAATCAGCGACTCAAGTTGGCATACTATCTGAGCAAAACCAAGAAAGAGCCTACGCTTTTCATTTTCGACGAACCGACGACGGGGCTTCATCTCCAAGACATATCCATACTCATGAGGGCTTTCGAGGCTCTTATCGATCAGGGACATACGGTTTTGATTATAGAGCATAATTTGGAGGTGGTCAAGTGTGCCGACCATGTGATCGACATGGGTCCCGAAGGTGGAGTAGACGGGGGCAGGGTGGTGGCTGAGGGCACGCCTGAGGTCATTGCTACTGCGAAAGGCTCCTATACCGGCATGTTTTTGCGCAAGAAGTTGGATTTATAGAGCATACAACATATATGAAGGAAAAGATGTATTACTCCTCATCGGACATAACCACTCTCTTGGGGATAGATATAGGCACTCTGTATTATTGGGAGCGCACGTACAACATATTGCCGGGGCACTCCGCCACTGGTCGCAAACGCTACTCTCCGCAGCAGATGGAGCAGTTGCGCACGGTGTACTATTTGGTCAAAGAGAAAGGGCTCACGAGCGAGGCGGTGAAGCGAATTTTGGCTGAAGGCAACTCCTTTGTCGCCGAGGAACGGAAAGCGGAAGCCGTTGCAGCTCTCAAGCGAGCCGATAAGACGCTCGAAGCCTTGATGAAAGAATTAAAACTCTTCTGCCGCGTCTCCATGTCTCAAAAGAAGCGAGAGTAGGGGGCGACTGTTGGGCGGAGGCGGCTGCGTTGTCGCTTCATTCCGTTTCCTTTTCCCAATCTTCGATAATACCTTGGGCAATGGACAAACATTGCTTCTCGACCACACTGCGACGAAATCCTTTTTGCGCAAAGTGGTCGATTATTTTCCATAGGACTGCATTGAGGTCCATGCTCGCCTCGGAGTCGAGCAGTTCGTTTAGGCGGAGGGTAATCTTCTTCTCCAGGAGGCGGTTCAGTATCTCTTCTTCGCCCTCTTCTTCCATGACTTGTGTGACGATTTGTTCCACTTTCCGTTCGGAGAGTTCACGCATTCGGAGTTCGTTTTTAATCTTGTAGTACCCCCAGTGGGAAAAGCGGAGCTTATCGGAGGCGAACGCTCGGATGAAACGTTCCTCGTCCAGCAGTCCCTCCTCTTCGAGTCGTTCGATGAAGGGACGGCTGTCGCACTCGTCGATTTCCTTTTTTCGTAGCCATTGCACCACATCCATGGGGCATCTTTCGGCTTTGTTGCAGTAGCTTTTGAGCTGTTTGTATATCTTCTCCGTGTCCATATCTACCGTACGATTTGAGCGCAGACGAAGCGATCCCGTCCGCTTAGATCTTGGATTAGTTCCACCTCTTTGAACAGAGAGTCGGCTGCGAATAGCGTGCGTGTTTCCTCCCCCAGCAGTGCATTGATTTCGAGATATATTCGAGCGTTCGGTGCGAGAGGCAGGCGATGACAAAGTTGCGCAATGCCTTCGTAGAAGTGGAGTGGGTCGTTTTTCGGAGCGAAAAGAGCCATTGCCGGTTCGCTTTCGAGCACATGCCGGGCCATATCCGAGGCTTCGTGCGGTTGTATGTAGGGTGGATTGCTGACGACTATCCCTATCTCGTGCCGAACCTGCCCGATCCATTCTTCGGGTGCGAAGAGATCCCCTTCGATAAGGTGTAGGGGAGCGATAAGCCCCGCTTGGTGCAATTTCTCTCTGTTACCTTGGGCAATGCGATAGGCGTCGGGCGACTTCTCCACGGCGTAGCCTATACTTTGGGGCAAGCCGTGTGCCAAAGCCAACGCAATACATCCGCTTCCCGTGCCTATATCCATGTAGGTGGGGGCGGATTTGCCTTCCGAATCTCGGAGGATGCGTGCCACAAGCTCTTCCGTTTCGGGGCGAGGGATGAGTACCCCTTTGCCCACGGAGAGGTGCAGGTCGGCAAACTCCACCCAACCCAAGATGTATTGAATAGGCTCTCCCTGTTGCAGACGCTCCACGGAGGAGAGCATGATTTGCTCCTCTTCGAGCGACAAACAACGTTGCGGATGAGCGAGTAAGAGCTGACTGCGAGAGAGCGAAAGAATATCCCCCAATAGGTCCAATGCCAGGAAACGACATTCGTCCGATGCGTAAAGATGCGCTATGGAAGCGTGGATGTAGGCACGTGCCTGCTCGATGGTAAACATACCGCAAAGGTAAGCCATTTGTCCATTACGCTCTTTCTACCGATGCGTTTCCCTTTTCTCGTTTGTAATTTCGAGGGAGGTTGTGCTCTTCGTTCCAGCCTATTTGTCGGCTGTTCTTCCCCTTTCCGATGCGCTTTCGGGCTAAGTTGTGCTCTTCGTCCCAACCTATTCCGTCGGCTGTTCCCCCTCTTTCCGATACGCTTTCGAGGGAGGTTGTGCGCTTCGTTCCAGCCTATTCCGTCGGCTGTTCCACTCCCTGCCGCTGCGCTTTCGGGGGAGGATGTGCGCTTCGTCCCAGCCTATTTGTCGGCTGTTCCCCCTCTTTCCGATACGCTTTCGGGGGAGGATGTGCGGTTCGTTCCAGCCTATTCCGTCGGCTGTTCCCCCTCTTTCCGATACGCTTTCGGGGGAGGATGTGCGCTTCGTTCCAGCCTATTCCGTCGGCTGTTCTTCCTCTTTCCGCTGCGCTTTCGGGGGAGGATGTGCGCTTCGTCCCAGCCTATTCCGTCGGCTCTTCTTCCTCTTTCCGATACGCTTTCGGGGGAGGATGTGCGCTTCGTCCCAGCCTATTC
>JBGZIN010000043.1:0-2733 GCA_041848345.1 Porphyromonas sp. | reverse complement strand
TTCCGTTCGATTCTCTTAAACTTAGTGAGACCAGAAGGAGAGTGAACGGGTATTATTTTATACAAGAATCGAAAGGAAATTTGTCTGATTATTTTTTAGAACCATTTAGAGCTTTACAGCCCAAAACCTATCAATATTTAATTGGAGGCAAGTTTTTCTATGCTGTAGAGAAATGGGATTTAGGTTCAAGTGACATCACCCAATTCGGTATCATTATAAATGATGAAAGGATATGTTATATGCAGTACACACCATATACTTACGAAAAAGGAAAGAGTGATTATCCTACTATCCCGCTAGAAATACTTAATTCTTGGCTTTACCGAGCTGAGGGATGGGATATGGCGGAATCAACAGTGATTGATATTCATAGAGGTGTTTTGCCTTCGCTTAACACTTATAATATGTCTCCAATATATTCATTGCTCAGAGAAATGGCAGATAGGGAACGGCGCGTACTACCTCAATATGCCGAGTTTTTAGAAGCAAAGTTTAATCATCCGTTCCGTCAGACGTATCAAACCGAAGAGTTTATGGATGCTGATAAGTATTTTGAACTGCGCTGTTTATTGGATACACGATTGTCAGACGACTGGGGGAAAAATGGTTTCCAGCTATTTGTCTCATCGCATAACACCGAGCGTAATGTGTATGTTGTGCCAAGGACAGATGTCATGCAAATTAAAAAACTGTCTAATCCAGCAGAAGCTATTGATAGCTATGCCGCTTACCTATTGTCAGGGAAAGAGGGAGAATTTGATTTTCTGCAATATGCAGAGGATTTTTAAGGACAAGATGGGTGATAGCATAGGAGTAGGCTGCTCCGTAGGGGTTCTGTCGGACAAGCGGTAGTAGGAGGACTATCCCCTTATGTGAATCAGTTAATCAAAGAAGCTACGACTGATCAGAGTACAGGCAAAGTCAATAGAGAGGCTAACTTGATGGCGCATGCTTTACTGGGCGCAGTCGAGGCCTATGCGACAGGCAATCATGTGGTGGCAGGTGCAGCGGGAGCGGTGAGCGGCGAGTTAGCGGCAGAACTGCTGACTAAGCAACTGTATCACAAGAAGGATCCAGATGAGTTGAGCGAAGCGCAGAAACAAACCGTCACGGCATTGAGC
Organism: Porphyromonas sp.; assembly: GCA_041848345.1. Taxonomy (GTDB): domain Bacteria; phylum Bacteroidota; class Bacteroidia; order Bacteroidales; family Porphyromonadaceae; genus Porphyromonas. Next base: position 1,612 of record JBGZIN010000043.1, on the reverse strand, counting down.
CAACTCGCGAGTGGTCTAGCTGGAGGGGTAGTGGGCGATAGTACATCCAGTGCGATTGGAGCAGCAGAGATTGGCAAACGGGCGGTTGAGAATAACTATTTATTTAGACACGAGGCAGAAGAGCTAGACAAACTTACACAGCAGATGCAAGCGTGTAAAGATAGCAGTGCAGATTGTCGCGCTATCCAAAAGCGTATTAATGAGCTCTATGTGTTAAGCAATCAACGAGATGACAGTTTAGAATTGAGTTGTCGCTCTGGTTTTTCTGCAAAATGTGCCCAAGAACTTGTTCAATTAACTGCTGCGTTTAAGAGTTTTGAGGGTTATAAACCTGATGCAGATAAGATAGATTTACATATCCAGTATGCGCACACAGCAAACAAATATGCAGAGCTTCAAATGCAACGCATGTCAAATATTGCTAAAAAGGCATTGTTTGCAGTGGCGAAGGAAGAGGTAGAAAATGCAGCTGCACTGGCGGAGATTACAACCAAAGCTATCATTAATAGTGATGAAACAGCAAAAGAGCAACTAGCCCAGATTATTCAAGAGATTAAGCACTTTGTGCAATCACCTATTGCTACCATTACCGAGCAAACTAGAGCAGAGCTTGCACTAGCAGAGCAATTAGAAGCCAATGGAAATAAAGATGCTGCTGATTTTCTGCGCATGAAAGTATATTTATCAAATGAATTGGGAGCAATCGGTTTTATTCAGGGAGGTAAGGGGCTAGTTGACCATGCGCTTATCTCCGTTGGAAAAACACTTAGAAAGATTGATGAGATTCATCCCACAAAAATCACAACTCCGTTAAAAGTTCATTGTGATGTAGGGGGAGCTTGCTTTGTAGCAGGCACATTAGTTGAAACATCAACAGGATTAAAACCGATTGAGCAGATACAGTATGGTGAGCTGGTGTGGTCTCGTGAAGAGTTTGGCGAGACATATGGTTATAAGCCTGTTTTTGCTAATAGTAAAACAGATAATCAAGCAACGGTGGAAGTACTTGTACAGAATGAAGTGGGTGAGACAGAGACCTTTGTAGCAACTACGGAGCATCCATTTTTTGTAGAGGGCATGGGCTGGCGCAAGGCGAGCCTACTTGAAAAAGGAATGGTGCTACTTAATAGAGAAGGACTTCCTTATTTAACGGTATTAGACCAGTACAGCACAGGTAAATTGGAAACAGTTTATAACATTAAAGTAGAGGATTTCAGTACATACCATATTGGTTATTTAGGTGTCTGGGTGCACAATGCAAATTGTTGCGATTTTGTGAATACCTATGGCGATATTGAAAAGAAATTTATTGAAGGGGGATGGGTTGATAAAACAACGGGTAAAGTGCAGTATATTGATCCATTTGATGGCATTCGTAAAGATTTTCCAGATGATGCTATTGCATCTGTTGACCATATTTTGCCACAATCAGAATTTAAGGAAATACCTGGATTTGAACGCTTACCTAAAGAGGTTCAAGAAGCTTTTATCAATGATCCAATGAATCTACAACCTTTGCCTAAAGAGCTGAATTCGTCAAAGGGCAAAAAGGTAGAGACAGGTACAGAGGGTTGGCGTATGTATGTTAAAGAGGGCAAAGAGATTTCGTCTG
>JBGZIN010000042.1:0-15340 GCA_041848345.1 Porphyromonas sp. | reverse complement strand
TATATCACAGGTGGAAATACATTTTTTCTGCTTCAAGAGTTGAAAAAAACGAGAGCAGATAAAATAATCGTTGAGCAAATTCAAAAAGGAAAGTTGTACATAGGAGAATCGGCAGGTTCCATGATTTTGTCTCCTGACATAGAATATGCGAGTGGAATGGATAGTGTGAAAAAAGCTCCTGAACTCGAAAACTTCTCCGCATTAAATGTCATTAATTTTTATCCGTTACCACATCACACAAATTTCCCGTTCAAAAAAACAGTGGAAAAAATTATAGCCAAATACGAAACTACTCTAAACCTTTATCCTATAAGTAACTCTCAAGTCATATTGGTTGATGGTAAAAATATAAAAGTAGAAAGCAAATAACGGAGTATTCCATTGGCACATCATCTTTAATTATATTCAATGTCAATGTTTGGTGTATTTTCCCTTTAATAATAAGAAAAGAGCTTGCTCGTATTAGTAGAGCAAGCTCTTTTCTATATATTCTTCATTTGCAACAACCTATCCATATCTTTTGCAATCTTTTGGTCGGTGATTTGAGCATAGATTTGAGTGCTGGAGATGGAGGCGTGTCCCATCATCTTAGCAATGCTCTCTATCGGAATACCTGCCTCCAAAGTCAGCGTACCGAAACTATGCCTTCCGACGTGGTAGCCCAGCGGAGTACGAATGCCACACGCCAAGCCTACAGCTTTGAGATGGGTGAGTAGCTTTCCTTTGCTCATCGTATCGGGGAATATCTTGTAATCTCCTTTGCTTTGCTCCTTGGTGTAAAGCGAAAGTATCTGTTCCGCTATCGGATGCAAGGGTATCAGACTCTCGACTTCTGTCTTTTGGCGTGCCTTGCGGATATACAGCTTCCCCTCGCTGTTCGTTTCGATTTGCGAAGCTCGCAGACTCTGCAAGTCGGCAAAAGCAAAACCTGTAAAGACGGAGAAAAGAAACATTCTTCGGCTTAGTTCTGCTCCTTCCTCCTGCAACGGGAATGCCAAGAGCTTTGCCACATCGCCTTTGCTCAAGAAACGAGGTTTGCGCTCTACGGCTTCATACTTCGCCCCCTCGAATGGATTAAAGCGGATTGTTCCCTGACTGACGGCTCGGTACATCAATCGACTCAACCAACACAAATGCCTGTTTGTCGTTGCAGGGGCATAGCCCTCCTTCTTCAAATAGAAACGGTAATCATCAAAAAACTCTATGGAAATAGCCTTTAGAGGAATATCCTCCTCGCCACGACTTCTCACAAAGGAATTGAGCTGCTTATCAGAATTTCTATTGTTGCAACACGTTCCCTCACTCTTGCTTTCTCTCTGTTCTTTGAGTTCCTCTGCACTAAGGGCAAGAAGTGTCATTGGATTTCGTCCGATGCCTTGCAGATGGTTTTTCAAAAGCTCGGCACTCACTGCTCCATACTTGTAGAGCAAAGTATTGTAGCCTTGTTCGATTTCTTCCCGAAAGGTTTGCAGGCGTTGATTGATTTTCTTGTCCGTTGTCTCCCCTCGCTTCACGCTCCAACTATGAGGTTCTATGCTTTCGCCTGTGGTTATCACTGTGTTTGCTCCGTCAATGGTGATGCGACAAAGGATAGCCGTTGTGCCGTCTGCCTTGGTCTTGTTCTTATTGATATAGAATAAAATTTTGAAAGTACTACGCATAAGTCTTACAAGATTAAGGTTAGGTTTTCAGTGAAAGAAAGAAATCGCTCGAACTCATCAAAGAGTTTCTTTGGAGTAACGTGGGCGTACCGTTCGGTCGTTTGAATGTTTCTATGCCCCAACATTCGGCTGACCGTTTCAATGGGAACACCTCGCTCCAATGTTATCAGCGTGGCAAAGGTGTGCCTTCCAACGTGTGCCGAGAGGGGAATAGATATACCTGCTCGAAGTTGCAGGGCTTTAAGCTGAACAAGGTAAACCGAATAAGGAATGGGAGCAAAGAGCGTGGTTCGTTCGTCAGATTGATACTGCGCTATCAAATGCACCGCTTCAGGCAAGAGCTTCACACGGCAAAGGTTCTCGGTCTTTTGTCTGCGGAACTTCAGCCATAGTCCCCCCTCATCGTCCGTAAAGAGGTGTTCTCGATTAAGTGCGACCATATCACAGTAGGCTACACCCGTAAAGCAAGAAAAGAGAAAGAGATTACGAGCAGTCTCCAACTCCACTTCATAAGGCTCAAAAGTCAAGGCTTGCAATTTATCTAATGAAGTTCTGTCCAAAGCACGAGGTTGTTTATTCTCACCTCGTTCTATCTCTACGTGGGCGAATCGTTGTCGCTCTGTCAAGCCTTCACGATATGCCAATCGGCAGACTTTCTTCACCGTCAAAGCCATCTTACGATAATAACCTTGCGAATGTCCCAGCTTTCCAACAGAGTAATGTTGCAAGCACTCCAAGAAATCTTCTTCAAGCTGACCAAAAAGAATATCTGTCGTGTGGTACTTCTCGCTGATAAAGGCTTGCAGGTGCTTACGAGTAGTGTAGTAACTCTTCAAAGTAGTTGCCTTTATTTCAATACCCACCTTTTGTTCTAACTCCGTAACTATTCGATCGTATCGTTCCAAAAAGGTGATTTGAGTTTGCATACTCCCTTGGAACTGCTCCTTGATGTCTGATGCCGTAAACGTCACACCACGGTTGCAAAGGATTTGATAAGACGACTGTACCGAGAGTAACAAACGTTCCAACTTGCCATTCGTTGCCACCGCTTCACGGCTCTTGCCATTGAGTCTGCTCTCACGAGCGTTCCATAACTTGAGGTCGCACGACAACTTACAACTGAATTGTGCTATAGTTCGCCCATAGGTTATACGCCCCATTATCGGAGCTTGCCCCGACTTGTCCAATCCGCTCTTTTTGAGGTAGAGCAACACCTTGAATTTGTCTTTTTCCATACGCTTCTTTTTTATGGGCAAAGTTACCCGTTACCGAAGCGTTTTCAGCTACGCAAAACATTGTGGTACAAAGAATAAGCACCGCAACGACAGAAAGGTGAGTTACCGAACACTCTTCTGTCGGTTACCTTCTCCTGCCTCCTCGTTACCATTCGGAGAATGAACTAACGATTTGGTAACGGAACTTCTGCATAAATCCACGCTTTCTGCACTTTTATCCTCTGTGTAGAGTATAGAGAAATACTGCAAATGCCTCTCATTTCCATTTACTTACCTCTCATCCTCTCTCTAATGCCCTTTCCCCTAATAGTTCCAACAAAACTACCCCGTCGCATGGAAACATTTTTGCGATGAATAGGATAATTCTTCCGAAAAAACGAATCTTTCATTTTTCTACTCGACAAGTTTCTGCAAAAACACGCCTCTTTTCGAGCTGAGTAGTTTCTCTGTCCAATGCAAATACCCTCCCAATGAAGAGTCCGTTTAGAGATAAGTTGCCCTCTCTCATCCGCATAAAATTTGTCACTCTTAGAAAAGGTGCAGCTGAAGGGTTACTCCCAACTCCAGCAAAAGATAGTGAGGCATCAAGCGGCGGTCGCCCTCTTCATCTCGATCTCCTATGGCTGCCCATCCACTGCCCAAACTTCCAAAAAATCGGATACTACGGTGCCGGTGTAGGTAATAATCCAAGAAAACCCGTCCTCCAAACTCCGAAAACAAGCTCACCTCGGGGTAATCTTCCCAGAAATTTTGAAAATGCCAATACCCGGAAAATCCGCACGCCCATCGCTTTTTCAGCGGATAAGTTCGCCCCGTTTGCACACCTAAAAACCAAGACGGATGGGAGCGATTGAGGCTGTGCGTCAAAAAGCCTGCCGTTACACCTATCGAAGTAAGGATGTCATCATCCGCATCATAACTGTGATAAGTCACCTCTGCACTCGAACGGACTGTGGTATAAACATTATTCTGACGAGTAAAAAGCGTGCCCATTCCCATTCCGTAAGTCAGTGAAACAGGTTTTAATTCCTCCCAATCGGGCACATCATACTGCTTTATGGCTCGCCCGTGAAAGAGGAGATCACTCAACCAATATCCCACATGCGCCGAAAGTATTCCTACCCCGGCTCCGGCAAAAACATCGGAAGCCCAATGCTTATTGTTCAACACACGACTATACCCCGTAGTTACGGCTGCGGTGTAAGCTATTGCCGAGAGATAAGGATAGCGCTCGCCATACTCTAAATCGAATAATTCGGCACCCAAGAAAGCCGTAGCCGTATGCCCCGAAGGAAAAGAATTATGCGCAGAACCATCGGGACGCAAACGCTGAGCCGAGTATTTAACTCCATTCACCAAAGAGGCTGCAACAAGTGTGGCAAAAGCATCTGCCGTTAAAAGATGCAATCGGCTTTGGCTGCGACCTTTAACCCCCAGTGCTCCCATAGATACTTGCATAGCCATCGGTATGTATTGCAAATAGTCATCGTAGTGATAGCGAAAATTGGGGATATAACTCTGTCGTGCGGAATATACTTTTTCATCCACACTTTGAACCACAAAGGCTGCAGCTCCAAAAGGCAAAGCCTTTAAGGGAATATCGACTTCGGGTCGAAACAGGGGAATGGAATCTTGCACAACCGACTCTTTCTCTTGCCCTCGTAACGATACAGAAGGAAAAAGGAGAAATAAAAAAAACAAAATGTGTATACACCCCTTCATTTCACTCTATACACCTCTCGTTTCACACATGATACAATATGGGGAATAAGCTCTTCTGTCAAAAGCTCTGTTCCCAAAAGAAACATTGGCACCTCAGGGCGACCCGCCCCATAAGACGGCTGGATATAGTCTTGGGATAGAATTTGAAAACCATTCCGTCGATAAAAGTTGAGTCGTCGGAGTGCAAGAGGCGTTTCCGGTCGCTCCACCTCAATGATTAACGGTTTTCGCCGCTCTGCAGCAAATGTACAAATCATATCCAAAAAAAATGCGCCCAACCCCTCTCCTCTGCAATTGGGGAATAGCGCAAAGTGCTCTCCAAATAGAAATGGATCCATATCCCAAAGGGTCAGAAAACCCACTAAACGCTTTTCTCGAAAAAAGAGATGAAGAGAAAAGCGAGGTTCTGAAGACAATAAAGCCTCAAAATCCTCCCATGATCGCCGCTCCGATGGAGGAAAAGCCTCCTCCATCAAAGTGCGAACCTCTGCTAAGACTTCCTTGTCCCAAGGATTACAAACCCGAGAAGTCAGGGTCATCTAAATGAATTTTATTGATTAACTGCAGCTATACCGGGCAGGATTTTTCCCTCAATAGCCTCCAACAAAGCTCCTCCTCCCGTGGAAACGTAAGAAACTTTATCTGCCACCTCGAAAAGATGTGCACATGCTACACTATCGCCTCCTCCCACAAGAGAATAGGCACCCTTCTCCGTGGCACGAGCCACAGCCTCTGCCAATGCTTTCGACCCTTGTCTGAAGTTACTCATTTCAAACACCCCGGCAGGTCCATTCCAAAGAATTGTCTTTGCCGAAGCGAGAGCTTCTTCATAAAGTTTTTCTGTTTTCGGACCTACGTCCAATCCCATCCATCCATCGGGAATTTGATCTATGGGAGCAAATTTCGTTTGTGCATCATTGCTGAAAGCATCCGCAATTTTGGCGTCCACGGGGAGTAATAAGTGAATACCCTTAGCTTTAGCTCTCTCGACCACAGAGCGAGCCACATCCATCTTGTCATCTTCACAAAGCGAGCTTCCAATTTTTCCACCAAACGCTTTGGCAAAGGTAAAGCTCATTCCTCCGGTTATGATAAGCGTATCGACTTTATCTAAAAGATTTTCAATAATATCAATCTTGGAAGAGACTTTAGAGCCCCCCATGATGGCGACAAAGGGACGTTGTATATTGTTGAGCACACGCTCCACAGCCTTAACCTCTTGTTCCATCAAGAAGCCGAACATCTTGTTTTCTTTATCGAAAGAATCTGCAATCAACGCCGTAGAAGCATGCGCTCTGTGTGCCGTTCCAAAGGCATCGTTTACATAACAATCGACCATCGATGCCATACGCTGTGCAAAAGATTTCTGACGCTCTTTGACAAGTTTTTTGGCATTTTTCTTTTCCTCTTCGGTAGCATCTTCTCGCAAGCCTCGTGGTTTCCCTTCCTCTTCTTCGTAAAATCGGAGGTTCTCCAAAAGAAGCACCTCTCCATCTTTCAAATTATTGATAGCCGTCTCCACTTCCGTACCTACACAGTCAGGTACAAAAGCCACCTTTTTGTTCAATAGTTCCGAGAGATGAGCAACCAAATGGCGCATGGAAAGAGCCTCACTCACTCCTTTCGGACGCCCCAAGTGCGATGCAATAACCAAGCGCCCCCCATCATCAACAACTTTACGAAGCGTAGGCAAAGCCGCACGCATACGAGTATCATCCGTTATAGCCATTGACTCATTGAGTGGTACGTTGAAATCAACACGTACAAAAGTTTTCTTACCTGAGAAATTGAAATCTTGTATGTTCATAGCCATTTACTTATTACTTTCTGTTGTCCGTTTGTCGTTAATTGTACTTATCCCTTCTGATTAAGAGCCATAGCCCCATCCAACAGGACCAATAAATTTGAAGTGTCGAATGCGGTTTGTAAAAGAGGAAGATCGGCATATATCTCCTCAAAAAGTTTTTCTCGAGAGGGATAGCGAGGTGCTGCCTTCTGAAATAGAGTTAAAGCCTCACTTGGTTTTTGCAAAGCATAAGCCACATAGCCGGCATTGAGGAAATCACTTGCCCGAGGCGACTCTTGGCGCAGAATATCTTCATAATAACCTTGCGCTCGTTGGAAGTCTCCACTAAGGAGAAGGCTCCAAGCAATAGGACGCCGAGCTTTGATCGGGTCTGAAGAGGTAAACTCATACTTATACAAATGGGGTAAAGCATCTGCATATGCTCCCTCTTCAATAAGAAGAGAAGCCAAGTCCAACAACAATTCTGTCCGCTCCGGATAGCGCTCTATGAGATCTGTATAAACGGCAATTGCCGCAGCATATTGCCCCAAATGGCGGTAGCATTGCCCCCATTTCTTACGAGCAGAAAGAGGTATATCTTGGATTAAATCTGCATGCTCAAATGCTTTTATCGCTTGTGCATATTCTCTATTAAAATAATAGCAATGAGCCATCCTGACAAAGAGAGAACTATCAGCCTTCTGTCGCTTGGAAAGAGGCAATAGCAAAGCCAACGCCTCTTGGTAGTATTGCTTTTTATAGAGAAAAAGAGCACCCTCTGTAAGCAATAAATCGACATTGACATGAGACGACAAAAAAGGCAAATCGGGAGTGTAACGACGATCAAAGGGATCTACAAATTGCTGTCGATCCGGGTGTAGCTTGCTAAATCGGTAGAAATTTTCCACATATCGTTTGGTCGCGTACAGTATGGATCGTTCATAGCTCAAATGCGCCTCTTTGGATTGCTCTACTTGCTCTTGCAGGGCTTCTTGAGCTGCATCCATAGGCATTCCCCCGACCACGAAATTAGATCCGGAAGGCATCTTGTCGATAGTCGTTACAAAGGAATAAATATCCGAGTCGCATAGTTTCTTTTCAAAAATGGGCAACATGGTGCGTATCGATTCGTTACGTTCGAGAACTTTTACCACTCTTCCATGCGTTGCGTCAAAAGGCAAGAACCAAGATGAAAGATCGCTGAAAAAATAATCTCCTTTCAGATCTTTGAAAGAGACGTGCATTGTGTCTGCCCCCTCTTCTTCGAGCATACCAAAATCACGCAATTTTGTTTCCAATGCCATCAATTCGGGATCGTCGCTCTCACCCAAATCTGTCCAATCAAGCTCCTCTTTATCCCCCATTACATCACGCAATTTAGGGGCTACTTTTTTGAGTAAATCAGGGAGATTATTTTGTATTAGATCTGCCACACGAGCTGTATCCATCGCATAAATATAGCGCATCCATACAGAAAGGAAAGTTTCCTTGAAATAGGGTGTTTGTACAACAGACTCCATGAGAGGCTGCAACTCCTCTCTGTACAAATGCAATCGCTCCCGATAATGATTTAAGAATAAAAACAGGGAGAAAACCAAACGTACACGATAATCCACACCACAAGCCTCTCTCTCCAATTCATGGCATATGAAAGAGACTTTGGAAAGATCCCAATAGTGCATTAAACCTAAAGTTAGTGCAGATGCAGCTGTTAGACGAATATATTCATCACACTGCGCCAAATAGCCCATTTGTTGATTGGTTATACTCTCCGAAGTCCATAGTGTTTCAAAAAGGAGATGCACCAAATGATCGAACGAAGTTCTATTGTCTCGCCTTAATGTAGGGTCTGAAAGCTCTTCCAAAATGGCATCCAAAGACATTCCACTCTGTGCTTCACGCACCTTCAATGTATGGTAATACTTGTGAGCAGAAATTTGTTTCTGTTCTTCTCTATAAAGTTTTTCGGAGATCAAAAGCAACTCTCGCTTCATGTACAAGATAATCTTATCTTGCTCTTTATCCTCCACACCCTGATGCAAATAGGTAAACATGGAGAGATAATTCTCCTTGAGTTGCTCCAATCGTGCCTGAATTGCATACTGAGAAGGACGCACCACTGCTGCTTGTAACAAATCTATGGCCTGAGCTATGCGACCTGATATTATATAGGTGTTAATCGACTTTTTGTTCATATCCAAACGTCTTTTACTGGGACACTATGGCAAAATTCAATCGATAGAGAGCATTTGTTCCGCTCGCTTCAATCTTTTATAATGACATACAAGAAGTTTGCCACTATCGTCATGCAGATGCATTCCATTGCCTTCGCAATAGCGCCATTGCTCACACTGAGCACATTGATCCCGCTTTGCCCACGAACGATCTCTGTAAGGTAAAAACTTCTTTTGCCACACTTGCCAAAAGTCCTCTTTCAAGACATTCCCCTGCTTGTAGTCAAAACGAATGCTGGGACAAGAACTGATCGTTCCATCGCACAATATAGATGCCACTTGGAGACCTGCGCTACAAATATAAAAGTTCTCTCGCACCTCCCCCTCAAAGCCTCCTAAAAAACCTTCACAACCATAAGAAGCCTGTATTAAGCCCTCTTTATTGGTATCTCGGATAAACTCCATAAGATGATAAAAGTCTTCGTCGGAAAGCTGTAAATTAGGATCTTGAGCAGCCCGACCGACAGGAAAAATCGTAAAGAGACGCCAACGTTTAAGCCCAATATCAATGAGGTGATCTCGAAAAGAAGAGAGGGTCGAAAAGTTCATTGGATTGACACACGTTACCACATCCCAATCCACAGTGGAGGTTCGAGCCATGAGGCGTACAGCCTGCTCGGCTCTTGCATAACTTTCAGGATGACCTCGGAGATAATTGTGCGCTTGCTCAAAACCATCCAAACTTATGGTCAGGGTATGCAATCCGCTCTTTAGCAAAGAATTCAACCGATCTTCATCCAAAAGCATCCCATTTGTAACAATCCCCCAAGGATACTCTCTCTTGTAGAGTTCCAACCCTATCTCGGAAAGATCTTGCCGAAGTAAAGCTTCCCCTCCGGTGAAAATAATCAGCACTTTATGAGTGTCCACATGAGGTGTGATCGAGTCTATAACTGACAGAAACTGTTCTTTATTCAGCTCTTGAGCATCGGAAGAAACTCTACAATCACTGCCACAATGTTTACACGCCAAATTGCATCGCAAAGTACACTCCCAAAAAAGTGTTCTCAACGGATGCTCGGCAGAGAGTCTTTTACGGAGTATGCGGTGCCGCTCCAAAGCTATACGCTGACTAAAGGTCAGCTTGGAACCACTCATAACAGAAACTATTACAACTGCAATGGCTCATTTTTTCTCACGTAAACGGATAATGAGGTGCGCCTCAATTTTCTTTCTCCATTTCCCTTCGTTCTCTACCGTGAAATCCTTTGTGTTCACTGTTACAGTCGCCTGCTCCCAAAGCCCATTTTGCACGCCATCGATATCTGTTGCTCGCACCTGACGCACCGATTCTCTCAAAAAGGTCATATTTTCCTCCAACTCGGCATCGCCCGCAATGTCAGTCAATTCTCGATCCAACACCCTTCCATTTTCATCAAGCAAATCCACCTGAATGTTCCTAAGAGGAGTTCCTTGCTCCGAAAGCACGGTAGCCTTAACTTCAAACTCTGCACTGGGGGTTCCATACTCCACTCGACCGGGCGCAATACGCACGCAAGAAGAGGTCGTTAAGAGTGCTATAATGGAACTGATAAAAGTGACCAAAAACGTAGAAACTCGGCAATAAATCTTTTTCATAATCTCTATGTGTTTTATAGTGTGTATTCGTCGTTGAGAAGTATTTTTCTATTCTTCCGCAACCCTTTTGGTGGGCACTTCGGTGTGGAGAGAATCTCCACCTATGTTGTGAGCATCATAAGTCTTGTAGGGTGTTCCATACATCAGCATCGGTCGCAGCCCCTCTTCTCGATCGGAAGAAGGAGGGGGAACATCTTGATTTTTTGCCTCTTTTCTTGCCCCACAAGCTACCATTGAACCGGCAAAAAGAAATGCCACAACGTAGATGCACATACCCCAAAGTCGAGTGCAATAGTCCGATAGTCTTTTCATTTTTATATTTTTTATAATGCCCAAAGATACACCATTTGAAACAAACTAAGGCTATAAAAAGCATTTCACCCCACAAACATAACGCTTCACAAAGCCGATCGCAATACTTCCCCACTCTTTCTCCAAAGAAGAAGTGGCAGTGAGAACAACTGCCGTGCTATAAACAACGAAAAAGCTACCCTCAAAAGAGAGTAGCTTTCTCTTTGAAAGAAACGATCTAAAAATCGTTTAGAGAATAATCTTACGAACCTCTGTTCTACTTAACTGATCTTGTACCTTGAGAACATAGGCACCCTTGCCGGTGGTGTAGATAAGATGATTTTTTGCCACAGCAATGCGTTTTCCCGTGAGGTCATACAGTTCGAATGTAAGATTCTCGCCTGAAGTTTCCACTCGAATAGTTTCTCCTTCTGTATGTACGGTATAAGATTTTGCAGGCAACAGCATCTCTATTCCTGTCTCTTTAGCTGTTTCGGCTACGTTAAACATACCCAAAATCAGCGTAAACTGAAACTTGGTGTCATCTACAAAAGCAATACGCACCTTCTTGCCCACATATCCGGAAAGATCCACAGCACGGTGGTGGAGCTTGTAATGCTCATCATCATAAGGCGATTTGGGCACTTCGATAACAGCCTCTTCTCCGGCTGTTTCAAAAAGCAGTTTAGCGTCTTTGAATTGTTCGGGAGAAGTAGCCTCTTCTCCGGCAATATATACCTTGTAACCCTCTTTCATGGGACCATACTCAGAGGCAGCTTTCCATACGAAGAAGGGTTTCTCTTGTGTTACTTCAAACTCAGGTGTAATGAGCCAATGGTTGGCAGCGTTGGGGACAGCTTCCAGATTTACCCCCCCATCTGCACTAAAAGGACGACGGAAGCGAGATGTAGAGTTGAAGAAACGATATGTTTGTCCCTCTCCAATGGGGAATGTACGGTATGCCCAAGCACGATTGATCGTGTGTCCTAAACTCTTCATTTGGATATTGGGCGACTGCATATCCATATTAACCATGATGAAATCCCCTGCTCTGTTGGGGCGGAAGAATGTTCCTGCATGTTCCTTGTAAACAGAGGGCTGCAAATTCTTATCTGCATAAATGGGTACATCGATTTCCGCATCGTAGCTATCAATAATCCACTTGAGCACAGGCATGCCATAGTTCATGTTGTATTTATCCTCTGCAAATTGGTGCAAGCTACCCTCATTGATTTCATTCAAGAATGCTGCAGAGCGCATATGCTGATGCGTCTTAGCCTCTCCGTGGATGAAAGCAATCTCAGAATCGCTAAATTGGGGGTCAACTTTGTAGAAGAAACGATCGGCATTATAGAAAGTTTTTTCGGATGTTTGCGGATATTGAGCTTGCACAAAGCCGATAACCGGACCAAATGATTTTTTGGTGGAAACAAAAGTCTGACCATAAGAATAGCAGTTTTTCAATGCTGTTCTTGTGGGAGGAGTTACTCCTTCTTCCACTTTTTCCTTCGGAGCATAGGGCCAAGTACCCACCAAACCTCCGGCTACACCGACACGAGACGCAGCGTCTCCCGCATTCATACAGCTCTGCATCACAGGGTAGGTATATTCGATCGTGGATATCCCCGATTGAGTCAAAGGATAGAGCCCTACGATACCTCCCACAAAGCTGGTCACGGAGTAAACATCTCCAAAGTTGGCACAGCCCTCTACACGAGTATCACTTATGGATGCGGCAATACCCCCTGCAACGCCTTGAATGGAAGCCTCTCCATAGCAACGTATGCTACCGTAATTTACACACTTCTCGATGAGTGTTTGTTTCTCTGCAGATCCGACAATTCCTCCCACAGAGTAACGAGAGAAGACCTGTACTTTGTTGGCAACTTTACAGTGACTGACAGTAGCCTCAGGTCTCATCCATCCAACGATTGTTCCCACAGAAGAACCTCCGTAAATGATCCCACTTGCCACAACAACATTCTTCACAACAGCCTTACCTCCGATAAGACCGAAGAGCCCCACTCGAGAGCGCACCAAATTGGAGTTGGGGTCCATATCCAAAAGTTGATTTTCATCGAAGATATTGAGGTTATAAATCTTCTTCATATCCCCATCATAGACTCCCTTAAAAATGGACTCTTGCTCCCAGTTCGGGGTAATCAGGTCTCCATTTCCTCCAATAGGGATAAAAGGTTGGGTCAGTGTTATGTTTGCCGTCTGACGGAAATGCTTTCCCTCAAACCCATTGTATGCCTTGTCGGTAATCAACTCCGAAATCTTGCGCAAATCTGCTTCGTTTGCGATCTGATAGGGAGCCGCTTCCGAGCCATCTCCTCCGGAGAAAAGTTGCTGTCCCCAAGAAAGCGTTGGGAGAAGCAAACTCATCAATAAAAACAAATAATGTCTTTTCATCAGAATGATATAAATTAAATTGGTTATTCTTCTTTTCATCACATTCACCCTATTGAGTAAATGAGATAACTCTTACATCTCAGAGGATTGTCCCCTGAGATATAAGAGTTTTGGGGAATGGAGTTTATCAACGAACTACAACTTTAGCCGAGACAACTTTTCCATTGGCAAGCACCGCACGCACCACGTAAGAACCTTCCGGCAAGTTTTCATTGCGAACAATGGTTCCGTCAATGGCGAATACTCGCAAATCGTTATATGCAGAGTTCACCTGTACCATGCGATTTTGAACATAGAATATCTCTTGCGCCACAGCCACTTCCGGAGCATCAATAGCATCGATTTTTTGATCCGGGAAGAGCTTTTCAGGAGTCTTAAGGCGGTTAGAAGCAACGTTAATAATCTCATTTTGAGCAAAACGTGGGTCTCCTACTTCTACATCGTTCGGAGTAGGCAGAGCGGCAGAATGGTGCAAGAAAGCAATCACTTGAACGCCATTTGCCATAAGATCTTTCAACTCGATAGAAGCACCCTCGCCATCTTCAAGGAGTAGAGCATTGTCTGTCGGTTTTTCACCCAAGCCCACTGCCTTCAAGTCGATTGTCTTGCTGATGGTAAACTTGCGGTTGGCATCAATTTGTACGGGAATACCTTGGAAGTTTGCATCATCTATGTAACGGAACACATTGTGGTGAACATAGTTGGGGTCTATCTTCTCTCCATTTCTTTGAGCGCGTGCCTTGATGGCATCTTGTACCAACATGATCGAAACATAAACGGGACGTTTGGGATCAATTAGTTCAGAGATTTCGCCCTCGATGTCCACGGTCAATTGTTTCTTGGCATCGTCATAGCTTTCTTTCAGACCGAGACGACCATAAGCAGGATCTCTATACACAGCATGATTGAAGCTGTTGATGAATGCTGTTTCTGTAATGGAAATACCGGAAACAGGAGCCTTGGGATCTCTTGTAGAGAAGAAAGGATTGAGTGTTCTATTGATCATACCTGCGGGTGTAAACGCAGCACGGAAAGATATTTGTCCCGACTTATCCACTGCCCCGTAGAATGGTGCCAAATTCTTGCTATAACCATGAGTCAAGAAGTCATCGCCAACACTACCTGTATGGTGTGCCACAAATACCGTTCTATCCTTGATTTCTTTGAATTCGGGCTTGTCAAAGCGAGACAAGAAGAATGATTCATACTCGGGACAGTTGTTGCAGCTCTCGGTTGTAAAGAGCTCAACCATAATAGTCCTTGGGAAAACTTTCGTATGATCTACAATCTTCGTTTTAGCCACTTGCTCCGTTTGTCCCTCAACGGCAATACCATTGATCTTGGTCAAAAGAAGTTTTACATCCGTTTCTCCCACTTTAGTGAGTTTTTCAAAGGCTTTGAATGTAAAGAGCTGAGAAGAAGTAGTGGGTACAGCCGGCGAGAAAGTGATGGTCTTAGCCACCTCTTCTCCTGCCATGGATACCTTAATATCAATGGACTCGATAGCTTTAATTCCTTCGTTTTTGAGGACGGAAGAGAGCATCACAGGTTCATTATCATAATAAAGCACTTCAGGAGCCAAGTCATCTACCGTAGCACGATTTTGGAAGTGAGGGCTGTCAGACTCAATAACCAATTGGATCAAAACGGCTTGGTCCGTACCGGGGCGGAAGAAAGGCATAAACCCTTGTTCCCCTCCGCTCGTATTGTAAGACCACATAAAAGCATCGGGAGACTTCGTTACATCGTCCATTCGACGACCCATCACGAATGTTTTTCCCGTAGCAGAGGTGTCATAAAGGAAAGCTCCTGCGTAGAACTCTTTACCTTCCTCTATTGTATAAGGTTGGTCGAAAAGCACCGTGTTCCAACCATCATGGAAAGTAGCAGACTTATAAGTAATGAACTTTGTTTTAGACTCTTCCGTGTAGTCTTCATCTTTATACGTTCTCAATCTCTCCGCAAGGAAGATACCGGGGATTTCCGGTTTCCAAACAACAGGGGTAAACTTATGCCCCGTACTCTCTTGAGTAGAAGCAGCCACGCAGAAGCGCAAACCTACCACCTTAGCCCCCTTGTAATCTTTCAGAAGAGCGGAAGTAGCCTTTATGGCAGCAGCGACATATGCTTGCTGACCTTCGGGTACACTACCGGGGTAGGCGAAGTTATAGTTGGGATCTTCATAATCACAGTAACCTACATAGAGATATTTATTCTCTTCTGAAGGCAAATTATCAAAGTAAGCAGGCTCTGAATAGAGAGAGCGGTATACATAGGTCTTGTTATTCTTGAGAACCAACTCCGCAAGCATACGATAAGCAACGCGTTCGCCGTTTTGCTTGGCAAGTTCTACATCGAGAGCATTTTTGGTAAGTCCTCCAATCTAACGAGTGTAAACCGTAGAGAAAGGATAGGCAG
>JBGZIN010000041.1:0-3582 GCA_041848345.1 Porphyromonas sp. | reverse complement strand
TTCAAAGGTACTTAATAGCTTCTTTTCTTCGTCTGTCATTACTACACCAAAATTCTACACAAAAATACGATTTACTTATAGATTACAAAAACTTTTCGGGGAAAATGTGCCTTTCAGCCTTGATTATTGCTTTTTATCGTTCGTTTTTCCTTGTTTTCCGTAGAAAGCATGCTTGTTTGCCTGTATGGTTAAGAAGGGGTGTTTGTTTTGGGAAGAATGGCTGTTTTTTCCTCAAACATTAAGGAAAAGTCCGGAAAAAGTATGGGATGAAATGGGAAACATTGTTGGAACTATCAGAGAAAAGGGCATTAGGGCGAGTGTGGGAGGTAAGTGTATGGAAATGAGAGAGATTTGCAGTATTCCTCTATATTCTGCATAAGTGGTAAAAGTGCAGAAGATGTGGATTTGTGCAGAAGTTCCGTTACCAAATCGTTAGTCTATTCCTCGAATGGAAACGAAGAGGTAGGAGAAGGTAACCGACAGAAGAGTATTCGGTAACTCATCTTTCTGTAATTACGGTGCTTATGCTTTGTGTTACAATGTTTTGCATAGCTGAGAACGCTTCGGTAACGGGTAACTTTGCCCATAAAAAAAGAAGCGTATGCAAACAGACAAATTCAAGGTGTTGCTCTACCTGAAAAAGAGCGGATTGGACAAGTCGGGGCACGCCCCGATAATGGGACGAATAACATACGGGCGAACCATCGCCCAATTCAGTTGTAAGCTCTCGTGCGACCCGAAGTTGTGGAACGCTCGTGAGAGCAGACTGAACGGCAAAAGTCGTGAAGCGGTGGCAATGAATGGCAAGTTGGAACGCTTGCTTCTCTCGGTGCAGTCGGCTTATAGAGTTCTCTGTGAGCGAGGGATTGTCTTTACAGCGACAGACATCAAAGAGCAGTTCCAAGGCAGTATGCAAACTCAAATCACCTTTTTGGAGCGATACGACCGAATGGTCGAAGAGATGGAGCAAAAGGTGGGCATCGAAATAAAGGCTGCGACTATGAGTAGTTATCACACTGTTCGCAAGCACTTGCAAGCCTTTATCTGTGAGAAGTATCACACGGCAGATATTTCTTTCGGACAGATGGAAGAAGATCTCTTGGAATGCTTGCAGCACTACTCTGTCGGAAGGTTGGGACATTCGCAAGCCTATTATCGGAAGATGGCATTGGCGGTGAAGAAAGTCTGTCGGTTGGCACATCGTGAGGGCTTGACAGAGCGACAATTATTTGCCCACGCAGAGATCGAACGAGGAGAGAACAAACAGCCTCGTGCATTAGACAGAGCTTCATTGGATAAATTACAAGCTTTGACTTTTGAACCTTATGAAGTGGAATTAGAGACTGCTCGCAATCTCTTCCTCTTCTCCTGCTATACGGGCGTTGCCTATTGCGATATGGTCGCCCTTAATCGGGAATATCTCTTTACGGACGATGAGGGGGCGTTGTGGCTGAAGTTTCGCAGACAGAAGACCGATACCCTTTGCCGTGTGAAGCTCTTGCCCGAAGCGGTGCTTTTGATAGAGCGGTATCAATCAGACGAACGAACCACGCTCTTTGCTCCCATTGCCTATTCGGCTTATCTTTTCCAACTCAAAGCCCTGCAACTTCGGGCAGGTATCTCCATTCCTCTTTCGGCACACGTCGGTCGCCACACTTTTGCGACCTTGATTACTTTGGAACGAGGTGTTCCCATCGAAACGGTAAGCCGAATGTTGGGGCATAGCAATATCCAAACGACCGAGCGATATGCCCACGTTACTCCGAAGAAACTCTTTGATGAGTTCGAGCGATTTCTTTCTTTCACTGAAAACCTGACCTTAACCTTGTAGGACTTATGCGCAGTACATTCAAAATCCTATTCTATATCAACAAGAATAAAGTCAAAGCAGATGGCACAACGGCAATCCTTTGTCGTATCACCATTGACGGAGCGAACGTAGTGATAACCACAGGCGAAAGCACTACTCCCCACGATTGGTGTGTGAGGCGAGGGGAAACAACGGACAAGAAGACCAACCAACGCCTGCAAACCTTTCGGGAAGAAATCGAACAGGGGTACAATACATTGCTCTACAAATATGGAGTAGTGAGTGCCGAGCTTCTGAAGAACTACTTGCAAGGCATCGGGAGGACTCCAACGACACTTCTTGCCCTTAGTGCGGAGGAACTCAAAGTCCAGAGAGAAAACAAGAGCGAGGGAACGTATAGCAACAATCGAAGTTCCGACAAGCAGCTCAATTCCTTTGTGAGAAGTCGTGGAGAGGAGGATATCCCTCTAACGGCTCTCTCAATAGATTTCTTTGATGATTACCGTTTCTATTTGAAGAAGGAGGGCTATGCTCCTGCAACGATAAACAGGCATCTTTGCTGGTTGAGTCGGTTGATGTATCGAGCCGTCAATCAAGGGACAATACGCTTCAATCCTTTCGAGGAGGTGAAGTATGAAGTGGTGGAGAACAAACCGCGTTTTTTAAGCAAGGGAGATGTAGTTAAGCTCTTGGAATTTCCATTACAAGATGCGGGAGCGGAACTAAGTCGAAGGATGTTTCTTTTCTCCGTCTTTACGGGATTGGCATTTGCCGACTTGCAGAGCCTGCGAGCTTCGCAAATCGAAACGAATAGCGAGGGGAGACAATATATCCGCAAAGCAAGACTGAAAACGGAGGTAGAGAGCCTAATACCATTGCACCCAATAGCAGAGCAGATACTTTCGCTTTACACCAAGGAGAAAAATAAAGGAGACTACAAGATATTCCCCGATACAATGAGCAAAGGTAAACTGTCCACTCACCTCAAAGCCGTTGGTTTGGCGTGTGGTATTCGTACTCCACTGACTTGGCATGTCGGAAGGCATAGCTTCGGTACGCTGACTTTGGAGGCAGGTATTCCGATGGAGAGCATTGCCAAGATGATGGGACATTCATCCATTGCCAGCACGCAAATCTACGCTCAAATCACCGACCAAAAGATTGCAAAAGATATGGATAGGTTGTTGCAAATGAAGAATATATAGAAAGGAAATGTGTCAAAACTCAATTTATAAGAAGATGAACTTTTAAATTGCAATTTGAGCATCCTAAAAGGATAAAGAAAGGGTCGTATCATTACTCAAAAATGGAGCTTGATACAACCCTTTTAGATGTTATAATTATAATCTGTAACTTTTCGGAGTTGTCATTTTATTTTTGACGCACCCTCCTTTTCTTATTATTAAGGGGAAAATACACCAAACATTGACATTGAATATAATTAAAGATGATATGCCAATGGAATACTCCGTTATTTGCTTTCTACTTTTATATTTTTGCCATCAACCAATATAACTTGAGAGTTACTTATGGGATAAAGGTTTAGAGTAGTTTCGTATTTGGCTATAATTTTTTCCACTGCTTTTTTGAACGGGAAATTTGTGTGATGTGGTAACGGATAAAAATTAATGACATCTAATGCAGAGAAGTTTTCGAGTTCAGGAGCTTTTTTCACACTATCCATTCCACTCGCATATTCTATGTCAGGAGACAAAATCATGGAACCTGCCGATTCTCCTATGTACAACTTTCCTTTTTGAATTTGCTCAACG
>JBGZIN010000040.1:0-8564 GCA_041848345.1 Porphyromonas sp. | reverse complement strand
TCAAACTTATCTTTCTTGTTAAAAGTCTGCCCATACGATTGAGAAGAGAGAGTCAGTACTGCCAAAAGTGTGGCGAAGAATAGTTTCATTTTCATCATAACACTCTGTATATTACAAAGTTATATTTGTCCATCAAGCACTATGCTCCTCTTTGGTTGAATATCAAATAATTCCACCATAATTCCTCCTGAGAATTGAGAAGTCCTTTTCGCAAAGGTAAGGGAAACTAAAAACAAACACAACCCCAAATGATTATGATATTTCACCATACCATTGCAAGCATTTCCATTTTCATTCGATTTTATTCACCTCGATAAACAATTCTGAAAGAGAACTCTATTGTATGCATACAAATTGTCATTTGAATGCATTCACTTTCATGTTTATATGCTATAAAACTTTAGTTTATATGCATATGCATTCAAAATTATATGCAGCAGCGATGTGATAGGCAGCCCATTGTAAGAACCATGAAAACAGTACCCATTCCTCTGTTGACAAGTGTCGATAAACTGATGAAAATATGGTCGGAAACATGTTGAAAAGAAACGCTAACCAATCTTCATCATTTCTGTCCTTTTTAGTAAGCAAAAGCTCTGTGTACAATGCAAGAAAAGTTAGCCTGAGTTATTCTCTCCGTAATCGACTATTTATAAACAGCATTCTCCGATACATTTTATCACTCTTGGAATAAAAATATGAGCCAATAATAGGGAAAAGGTGTTCATAAATCATCTTATTACCTATTTATCAAATAATTATCTTGTAAATAACCTCTTGATAACTATTTGATAAATGGTTTATTACTCTCCCTATTCTGTAAATAGGATGAATGCTTCTCCAATGCCTTTTTTCTCCTATCAACATATCAACAGCCTCTACTACTACTATCGAAGATTTATAAAGAGTATTCTATTTATATACTATAACAAGAGCTGTGTTTGGGGTGGTTTGTTGATAAATGGTCTGCACGAAAAAATAATTTGCAAAGAAGAGTCGGCATAATCGTCTAAAGCAATAAGGAGCGGGGTAGTGTTATCGGGAGCCAAACCATACGTTTACTTCTTCCGAGAAGAGTCAAACTATATGCTTACTTTTTTCAGGTAGAAAGCACTAACTTTGCGTACAGAGTATAAGGGGTTGATGTATAGTAGATACAGATTTTGTCGAGTAAAGCCATATCTCCTACTGTGGATTTTGTTGCTTTGGGTTGTTCCGTGTGCTGCACGAACTGCTTTGTTGCCTATTTCTGTAAGCATAGATACGATAGCACAACCTCTTCCTCCCTCTTTGGCAGATTCTGTCCATAAACCGACTACTCCCCCCGATACGTTGCTCTCCACTTCTTCGGAAGAACCCATTGTATTGGAAGATATCGTCAATTTTTCGGCAAAAGACTCTATCGTTCTCTTGGGACAGAAGAAACTTTATCTCTTTGGAGAGTCGAATGTGGGTTATAAGAAGATGGAGTTAGGCTCCAATTTCATATATATCAATACGGATAGTTCGCAGCTTTATGCGCAATATGTATTGGACGCTGACGGGCGTCCCACGGCTTATCCTACCTTTTCAGACGGCACTCAAAAGGTGGAGACCAAGACAATGCTCTATAATTTTCGCACCGAAAAGGGGTATATAACGGGAGCTTTAACGCAGCAAGGAGAAGGGTTTCTCACCAGTGAAGAAGCCATGCGTATGGCGGACAATACCATGTTTGTCAAAGGAGGACGTTATACTACTTGTGATAATCACGATCATCCGCATTTCTACATTCGTCTTACAAGGGCAAAAGTCGTACCTGAAAAGAACATCGTTACCGGTCCCGCTTATATGGTTATGGGTGGTGTACCGCTCTATTTGATAGGTCTTCCCTTTGGTTTCTTTCCTTTTGATGAAAAAAGAACGTCGGGAATTCTTCTACCTTCTTACGGAGATGAATCGGATCGAGGATTTTATTTCCGTGGGGGAGGTTTCTACTATGCCATCAATGATTATGTGGATCTTAAATTGACAGGCGATATTTATACGTTGGGTTCGTGGGGTGTATCGGCAACGTCCAATTATGTGCGTAGGTATAAATACAGCGGTAATGTGAATGTCAATTTTGTTTCCACTGTGCGAGGAGATAAAGAAATACCGGGCGATTATAGCAATTCCAAAGATTTCAGTATCAATTGGTCGCACCGTCAGGATGCTAAAGTAGATCCCTTGCGCACTTTTTCTGCCAGTGTCAATTTCTCCACGAGCAGTTACAATCACAATTCCATCAATACGATGTATAACCCTGATGTGCGTGCTCAAAACACTAAGGGATCGAGCGTGAGTTATTCACGTAGATTTACCAATATACCGCTCAATATAACCGCTGCACTCAACATAGATCAGCGTTCGAGCGACTCCACGCTTTCCGTTTCGTTTCCCAATCTTTCGCTTTCTTTGAGTACCATATATCCTTTCAAACGCAAAAAACGAGTGGGTAAGGAGCAATGGTATGAGAAGATTTCACTCAGTTATAGTGGTTCTTTTCGCAACAGTATAGTGACCAAAGAGGATAAGATATTACAATCCAATTTAATCAAGGATTGGAACAACGGTATGCAGCACAGGATACCGGTTTCAGCCTCTTTCGATCTTTTCGATTATATCAAGATAACACCTTCTTTCAACTATAACGCACGTTGGTACACAAAGAAGATAGAACGCAGATGGGATGAGGCTTTGCAGCGCACGATGGATGGCGATACAATACAAGGTTTTTATCATGTACACGATTATAGTGCTGCCATTTCGGCTTCTACCACTCTGTATGGATTTTTCAAACCATGGAAGATATTCGGAGATAAGGTACAGATGATCCGTCATCGTGTTACGCCTTCTGTGTCGTTCAGTTACACACCCGATTTTGGAGATCCTTCGCTTGGGTACTACAAGACCCTTTACTATAAAGACAAAAACGGGGTGGATAGGGAGGAGGTTTATTCGCCTTTTAGCCGAGGTATGTTTGGCGTTCCGGGAAAAGATAAAGCCGGTTTTATCAATTTCAGTTTTGCCAATAACTTGGAAATGAAGTTGCGAGACAGTAAGGACTCTGTGGGAGAAGGCTTCAAAAAGATAAGCCTTATTGATCAATTTGATTGGAATATAGGCTATAATATGATGGCAGACTCCATGAGATGGTCCAACATCAATGCTACTTTGGCTCTACGCTTGTCGGAAAAATTTGTTCTTCGTTTGAGCGGTGCTTTCGATACGTATCTATATGATTATACACTGGATGCTTCGGGAAGACCAATTCCCCAAAAGGTAGATAAATTACGCATATTGAATGGAAAGGGTTTTGGACGTTTGATAGGCACGGGAACCAGCTTTACCTACACATTTAACAATGATACGGGAAAGAAGATAACAGCATTTATAGGCAAACTTTTCAATAGAAAAGAGGAGAATGAGCCTGCTTCCAAAGATTTATCCGAAACTCCCGATAGTTCGCCTACGGACGATAAACTAATGGGGATGCCGGATAAACCCATAAATAAGAATGAAACGGGTTTTGCTCGACGGGGAAAAAGCAATCCTTTTGGAGATCAGGAATTTGATAATGATGGCTATTTGATATGGAATTTCCCTTGGAGTTTTTCTTTCAATTATAGTATGAATTTAGGCTATGACTATGCCAACTTCGACACGAATACCAAGGAATATCCCTATAAATTAACGCATAACTTGAGTTTCCGAGGAGACATAAAACCCACGAAAAATTGGTCTTTCCTTTTCGATGCAAACTATAATTTCGATTTGAAGAAAGTTACCAACATGACTTTATCTATCCGACGAGATCTACATTGTTGGGAGATTACAGCCAATGTGATACCCATAGGAATGTATAAATCATACAGTGTAACCATCGGTGTGAAGTCCAATCTTTTGAAAGATTTGAAGTATCAACAAAGTAATATCTACACGGGAGGGTCTACCAATACATGGTACTAAGTCTCCAACATCAAAGAGCAATTTATGAACTATTACAACTATCAGAATAGAAATTTCTACGAGCGATTGAAACAGTATTTACCACCGGTTACGCTCAATCTTATCATTATAAACGTGTTGGTTTGGTTCGCCCAATTTGTTTTTGAACGCATGGGCTTCAACATAACTTCCCTCTTGGGTCTCCATTATTTTGAGGCAGATCATTTCCGTATATGGCAATTGATAACCTATGCTTTCTTGCACGATCCGTCATCTCTTTCCCATCTTTTCTTCAATATGTTCTCGCTTTTTATGTTTGGCGGAGCAGTGGAGCGTTTGTGGGGTAGGAGCAGATTTCTCACTTTTTATCTGGTTTGCGCTCTTACGGCAGCACTAACGCAACAGATTTTTTGGTACACGGATTTGCACGCCATTGTAGAGTCCGGGGCAACTATTGTTACCTATCCGGGAGGTCAAATGCTTGCTTCCTCATTTTTGAACAAGGCTTTGACGGTAGGGGCTTCAGGCTCTGTTTTCGGTTTATTACTTGCTTTTGGTATGCTTTTCCCGAATGCAGCCATTTATATGATGTTTATCCCCATTCCCATCAAGGCAAAGTATTTCGTGGCGATATATGGTTTAATGGAGCTCTTCTTGGGTATATCGGGTACAAGCGATGGTATTGCTCACTTTGCGCATCTGGGTGGGATGATAGGAGGTATTGTACTGATTCTTATTTGGCGCAAGAGAGGGTATATAGACAATCCCTATGTATAAAAGAAGATTACTCATACAGCGTTGGCGATTGACCAATGCAGTACAGAAGTTGATCGCCATTTCCATACTTCTGTCGCTGTTGCATTGGTTGTTGTCTTATCTTTTTTCTCTTTTTGGATGGGGTAATCGTTATTTTTTTGATCCTTATCTTTCTCTGAGTGGCGATTTATCCACGCTGCTATCACGCCCGTGGACATTGATTTCCTACATGTGGTTTCACAGTAGTTTTGGACATCTTTTCTTCAATATGCTGCTCTTGTACTTTTTTGGGTCTATTTTCTCTCGCTTTTTCAGCTACCGTCAAACGATAAGTTTGTATCTTCTCTCGGGTATTTTTGGAGGGATTTTTTACCCCATCGTATTTGAGTTGATGGATTTCTTGGGAGTACATCGCTTGCATTTACCCATGTATGGCTCATCGGCATCCGTTTTAAGTCTTATAGCAGCTGTGGGTGTGTATGTACCGCACAAACGAACTTCTTTCTTTTTTGTGGGTTCCATAAGCTACAAAGTGCTTTCTATTATTATCATTCTCTTGGTGCTTTTTTCCAATGACATGACCAATTTGGGAGGAATGATAGCCCACTTAGGTGGTGTTTTTTCGGGCGGATTGTTCGGTTGGTTCTTGAGAACGCGAGGGATAGACATAACCAAAAGCATGGGCAAAGCGATAGATACGGTAGTAAATCTGTTATCGAAACCTTTTTCCACACGCAAAAAAAGAAGAGTACATGGGGTAAAGAAAGAGACCTCCTCCGCTCAAAAAGAGAATGCCATGAGGGAAGAGACTCTTTCGATAGAGGCTGTTTTGGATAAGGTAAAGCGTTCGGGATATTCTGTTCTTACCGATGAAGAGCGAAAAATCCTCTTTCAAGGAAAAGAGAATGACGCAAAATAAGGCGACTTACCATGGATAGAGAATTTGTTGAGATACCCAAAAAGGATAACGGAAAGAGAGTGGAGAGGAGTTTAGGTATGAAAAAAGCACTCTATCGACTCTTTCATTCTATTTCTTGGATGCTCAACCTCTTTGTTTTGCTGCTCTACTTATTGGCTCAACTTTCCACGATTCTCTCTCCCGAACAGCTTTTTTTTCCGGCACTTTTTGGCTTGGGCTTTCCCGTTTTGTTGGGAGGAGTTTGTTTTTTCCTTCTTTACAGACTCGTAAAGCGTCAGTGGAAAGGTTTCTTTTTCAACCTTATCTTCTTGGTGCTTACATGGGGTTCCATAAGCACCTATTTCCCATTACATTGTAAAGAGAAACCAATCCCCGAGGGAGCTGTAAAGGTACTCTCACTCAACTGTCATGGGTTTGGTTTTTTGAAACACTCGGAAGAAAATCCCAATCCTACGCTTCGTTACCTCAAAGACTCCAAGGCAGATATTATCTGTTTGCAGGAGGCTTATACGTCAAGGAACAGTTCTCCCTATGTTTCCATGCGCAAAATAGCTCGTTACTTGCCCGAATATCCCCATGTAATACTTCGTTTCGGACAGAAAGACCGAGGCACAAGTCTCATGTTGCTTTCCAAGTATCCGGTTAAGGATACACGCTTGTTACCACTTGATTCGCGCTTTAATGGAGGGGTTGTTTATACTCTGGATGTGAAAGGAAAAGAGGTACAGCTTTATAATTTGCATTTGGAGTCTTTTTACCTCACAGACAAAGATGCAAACGAATATGTCTCTCTGGCAAAAGATGGAGATCCGATAGGTTTGACGGACAAAGTAACGGCAAAATTTACCCCTGCATTCAAGAGAAGAGCCGCCCAAGCCGATGCCATTGCCATAGACTGTGCGCAGAGTAAAACGCCTTACGTCATTATTTGTGGAGATTTTAATGATACACCGATCTCTTACACACGTTCTCGAATAGCTTCAAATAGGATAGATGCCTATGCCCATAGCGGTTGTGGAGTGGGAGCTTCTTTCAAAGTTAAAGGTTTTGGTGTGCGTATCGACCATATTTTACACTCGGAAAAAATAGACTCCTACCAATGTCGCATTGATGATGAAGCGACCATATCGGATCATAAACCGATCAGTTGCTTTGTTGTGTTGAAAGACTAATCCTTTTTTTTATAACCACCTTTTTCAGTACCATGTTGCAGCAAATAAGAGGAATAATCATGGCGGCTTCGGCTTCTATTTCGTTTGGCTTTATCCCTCTATTCACTGTGCCGCTTATGCTTATGGGTATGTTTACGCCCTCTATATTGGCATATCGTTTTCTTTTGGCTTCGAGTATGCTTCTTGCCATCCTTTTAATAAAGAGGATAGACCTAAGAATAAGCCTTTATGAGGCACTCCTTTTGCTCTCTTTGGGGCTTATTTATATTTGTTCTGCCATGGGTTTGCAGTTGGGCTATCTCTATATGCCCACGGGAATTGCCACAGTCATTCATTTCACTTATCCGATACATGTAATCCTTCTGTTGCTTCTTTGCTACGGACAACGCCCTTCCTTGCCCGTAATGATAGCCATTCTACTTGCTTTTGTCGGTGTTCTCTTCATCACGGGAATAGGTAACGGAGGGCGGGCAATATCCATGGAAGGTTTTCTCATCGTGGCTATAACAGGTTTGGCATATGCTTCTTACATGGTGATTGTCAATAAAAGTCGCTTGCAACGTATGAACAATATAAAGCTCTCGTTCTATGCTTTGCTTTTTTGTGGCGTGGGTTTTCTCATCATAGCAGCCTTATGGGGAGGGATACAACCCATACCCGATGCAAAAGCATGGGGTTTGATGTTGCTTTTGGCTTTCGTACCGACGGTTATTGCCAACATAGCCCTTGTCGAGGGGGTTAAAACAAGCGGTTCGACGATTAGCTCCATTTTGGGAGCTCTTGAGCCATTGACAGCCGTGGTGATAGGGATACTCGTCTTTGAGGAACCACTCACCGGCACTCATCTATTGGGGATTGTACTCATTATTTGCTCTGTGCTGTTGATTGCTCTCTCGGGCAAGATAATCTATCGATGGGAAGTTTGGCGTAAGCGCAAACGTTTGGGTAAAGAGTGCAAAGCAGAATAAAAGAGTAGAGTATGGCTAACGAAAAAGTGTATCGCTTCGATGCAATTATCCAAAAAGTGCCTGATATAGAAGGGGCTTATGTGATTTTTCCCTATGACGTGCGCAAAGAATTTGGCAAAGGACGGGTCAAGGTTACAGCTCATTTCGATGGTTATCGCTACGAGGGTAGCTTGGTACGTATGGACACGCCCGATCATATCATAGGCATACGCAAAGAGATACGTAAAGCCATCGGAAAAGAACCCGGAGATGTTGTCTGCGTGGAGATAAAAGAGCGGGAATAAATCCGTTGGAATAAAAAGAAAAACCTCTCTCTAATGCTGCCCAAAAGGCACGATCGGGAGAGGTTTTTTTTATTGATGTGACCCGGGTGGGATTCAAACCCACGACCTTCAGAACCGGAATCTGACGCTCTATTCAGCTAAGCTACCGAGCCTAATTAAAGGGTGAACTTGCCAAGTGAAAAGCAAGCACTTTGCAAAAGTATAATTTTTTAGAGGATTATGCCCGCATGACTTGTTCCCTATCACGGAAAAAATAGAATGCTTGGAAGAGTAAAACCCGATCGCATTCAAATTTGAATGCATATAAATTCAAATGGGTATGCAGCCGTTATTTTTTCTCTCCGCACAACGTTTTTTCCACATACCCACCGAGCATAAAAAAGAAGAGAACGTACAGCTGTATTGACTGTACGTCCTCCTCACAAAAGTGCAAACAATGAAATGAAATAAAAAGCTCTATCGACGATAAAGGTCGAGGAATATCGTCTTTAGAATG
>JBGZIN010000039.1:0-17205 GCA_041848345.1 Porphyromonas sp. | reverse complement strand
TGCCATCCGTGCTATCGGAGAAATAACAGGCGAAGCCATCACCTCCGATGAAGCCCTCCACTATATCTTCGCCCACTTCTGCATCGGCAAGTAACTTTTTGACTTGGCAAAAAAAGGTGGCGAAGGATGTTGTTTCGATTTTCTGCGAGTGTTTTTTTATAATGCACTGCTTTTCTCGTTGCTAAATCTGTATATTGTTTATCTTTGCACTGTATTAACAAAATATTTGTATGAACAAAGTGTTATTTTCTTACCTCCTTTTGATCGGGGTTTGTCTACTAACTACTTGGGGGTGTAAAAAAGATTTATCTCATTCCCAACAAGAAGAGAAGGGAGAGGTTTTTATTCATTTAACGATTCCAACCCTAAAACAATCTCTTAGAGGAGAGGAAGCATCCGATCCTATGAGGCGTATTGAGTCATTACATCTGCTGTTCTTTTCCGGAGAAGAAGATACGAGCGAATTGGTGGAGATAAGAGAATTGAACCTGAGCCAAGTTACCTCTAATAGAGATCGCTTGTTGGTCAAATTACCATACAGAGAGGAATATCGTCTTTTGTGCATTGCAAACGCTTCTTCAGACGTGCAAAAACTATTCTATAAAGGTTGTCGGGCAGAAGTTTTTATCAGTAAAGAGTATCCGATTGCCTCAAGACGCATGACAAGCAGACTGTCCACCGAGCAAGTCAATGGGGCTTTTATGATGACTAATGCCGGAGGTTTTGTTGTTGTGAATGAAAGTAATTACCTCAAAAATGAGCAAGAAGCAGAGCAGGTACGTCCTGTGGAAGTACTGTTAGAAGCGATTGCTGCCAGAGTGTTATTGGTGGGGAACTCTCCGGAGATGGGCAATTCTTTGTTACAAATGAAGAGTGGAGCTAAGCCCATGTATGCAGTAACGGGAGTTTCAAAGAGTATTTATTGGGTGCGTCATACGACCACTTCGCTTCCAACTTCTCCAGAGGTCGAGGCTTTGGAGGAAGAGTATGCCTATTCTCCCGGATATGAGACTATAGCAGGTAGTTTGGAAACTGCCTCTTATCCACAATTAATCACTTCTTACAGAGCTTTCTTTACCTCGATGGAAATGCTGTTCCCCAATTTGGTGGAGATCCCATCCTCTGCTCCTAACTTGGAGCAATCTTCTTTGTATTGTAAGGAAACCACAATCGACCCTGAGCACTTTTTAACAGGGTTTGTTCCCCACATCATTGTCGCTTATCCATTGCATCCTGCTACATTGCAAGTGGGATCGGATAAAGGATGGATTGCTTTCCGAGGAAAGTATTTAACGGAAGAAGCCTTTACGGACTATGTTGTGGCACTTAGACGCAATCCGAGTACCCCTCTTCCGGAAGGAATGCCGGCGGAGTTTGCCACAGCTGTTGAAAAGATAAAGGATAATGAGCGAGTGCTCCGAATGGATCAGCCTTTTTCATTGGAAGGAATTGATTTCTATTGGAAGTCGTTGAATTTTTACGCGTGCCCATTGCGACACTTTGATAATTCAAAAGCCCCAAATGCCAATTCCTTTGGTCGATATGGAATAGTGCGCAATAACGAATATACCGTTAGGGTGCAGAAAATAGCATGGTTTGGGAGTAATACAATGCCCGAATTGAATCGTTCTTACAGCCCCATCGCTGAAAAATCTTCCATAAAGTTGTCGATACAGGTGAAAGATATTTCCAAAAGAGAGCAAAATATAGAGCTTTGATTTAGGAGAGGACTGCTAACCGCCCCTTTCTGTACCGAAAAGATGCCTCGAAAGTAGTTAGAGCCTTCTCTGCTGCTTTCGGGGAGTTTTTGTATGGCTTGAGAGAAAACTTTGTTTCAATCCTCGATTAGAAGACCGATGATGAAGTTGGGAATTGTAAAGTGATGCCTTTTGTAAGGCATGCTTTGCATTTCTCGAAATAATACCTACCTTTGCAGCGAACAGTTCAGAGAAGGATTGTTGCTGTGGATGGATTTGTGAAGCTTGCAACCACAAGAAAAAAATGCTAAACCTTTCTCCTTAATTGAAGAAAGTAAGGCACTTGCCTTTCTTAGTCCAAAGGTCTACTTCTTGTGATGCCACTGTTGAGGGCATTTGTTTCAGAATTTCTCTTCCCAAGCTTTTCTTCTTTCTCTTTGCGGTTCGTCGTCTGTTTTAGGTGAATGAGGCGATTTGTTTAGGTACAAATAAAACAAGGAGAACTATTATGAGTTATTTATTTACGTCAGAATCGGTATCAGAGGGGCATCCGGATAAAGTGTGTGATCAGATTTCAGATGCTGTGGTTGATTATCTGCTTGCCGCAGACCCTCAATCTAAAATCGCTTGCGAGTCTTTGGTTACTCGAGGTCAGGTAGTGGTGGCAGGAGAAGTGCGCAGTAGTGCTTTTGTGGACATCGACTCCGTGGTGCGTGGGGTAATACGCAACATAGGCTATACAAAATCGGATTACGGATTTGATGCCGAGAGTTGCGGCATACTCTCAGCCATTCATGATCAGAGTCAGGATATAAATCGAGGAGTGGAGCGCACCTCTCCGGAGGAACAGGGTGCCGGAGATCAAGGGATGATGTTTGGTTATGCGACCAATGAAACGCCTAATTATATGCCTCTTCCCGTAGCACTTTCGCACTCTATTTTGGAAGAACTTTCGGCTGTTCGTAAGGCAATTCCTTCATTGATGCCCTACCTTCGTCCCGATGCGAAGAGTCAAGTGACGGTGGAGTATAGCGATGATCATAAGCCTTTGCGAGTGCATACAATCGTTGTTTCCACGCAGCATGATGAGTTTGTTTCCTCTTCTGTTGAGTCTGTGGAAGCACAAGCAAAAGCAGACGAAGAGATGAGATTGAAGATCGAGCAAGACATTCGTACGCACGTTTTACCTCGAGTGGAGGCGAAGTATGGCGCACAATACCGCTCTCTATTTGCCGATGGTTATCGTCTGTTTGTCAATCCGACCGGAAAGTTTGTTATTGGAGGACCTGCCGGAGATACCGGTTTGACCGGTCGCAAGATTATTGTTGATACCTATGGCGGACGTAGTAGCCATGGGGGCGGTGCTTTTTCCGGCAAAGATCCTTCCAAAGTGGATCGTTCGGCGGCTTATGCAGCGCGCCATATTGCCAAAAATTTGGTGGCTGCGGGAGTGGCTGATGAGGTTAAAGTGCAGCTTGCCTATGCCATAGGAGTGGCAGAACCTGTGAGTGTAAATATAGACACCAAT
Source organism: Porphyromonas sp. (assembly GCA_041848345.1). Taxonomy (GTDB): domain Bacteria; phylum Bacteroidota; class Bacteroidia; order Bacteroidales; family Porphyromonadaceae; genus Porphyromonas. The sequence continues at coordinate 13,980 of JBGZIN010000039.1, read as the reverse complement.
GGGACGGCTCATGTGGAGCTTACCGATGGACTTATCGCACAAAAGGTGGCAGAGTTATTTGATCTGCGCCCCTATGCCATTGAACAACGGTTGGGGTTGCGTAATCCCATTTATCAGGAAACGGCTTCTTACGGACACTTTGGACGTACACCCGAAAAAGTGCTAAAACGCTTTGACTATCACCATGGCAAATCGGTGGAAAGGGAAGTGGAACTTTTCACATGGGAGAAATTGGACTATGTGGATCGAGTGAAACAAGCATTCGCTCTCTAACCTTTGCCACGTTGCGATACAAGAGGACCTATTCTAAGCATTTGGGATGGGTCCTCGTATATCCCACTTTTTCTACGCTTAGAGGAATAGTGGAAGAGCCTGCTTACTTTTCGCGTCAGAAAGTAATAACAACGCCAATAACACAACAACAAAATGAGATTTACAGCCCTTGACTCTTCCGCGTGGGAGGAACTGAAAAAGAGCATTCCGAATGGTCGCCCCAAAGATGCCGAGCAATCTCACAATCGCTCGGTATCTTTTTTCGGATTGCTCGGTATCTTTTTCGCAATAAATCGAGTACACTTGCGTCATCGGTACAAAGCAACATCTTCTGCAAGCGAAATCCTCCGACTTCGGGAGAGAAAACAAAGGAGGAAGCCAAAGCAAAGTTAAGAGAGTACAACAAAAGGTAGGCGCAATACGTTTCGGGTAAAGAGGTTGTTCTACTTTTGTATTGCCTGTTTATGGATAGAGGGGGCAGTTCTCCCAATTAGAGAACATCCTTGTTGGAAAAGATATGGGATTTAATACGAAGTAAAGAGTCATGGGTAGAAGGAGAATGCACGACATAGTCTCTTGTCGTTGTTTATTATATAGTTTGTTGGGATTACTTTTTCTGTTCGGCGGGGTGCAGTGTACAGATCGCTACACGCAGTTTACCGAAGATGCCTCTGCCCGATTGCATTTTTCGGCAGATACGCTCCGATTGGACACACTTTTCTCGCGTTTATCTTCCTCTACTTTCGGTGTCATGGTGTACAATCGCAACGATTTGGCTCTCTTGTTGAAAGAGGTTCGTTTGGCAAGTGCGGCACAAAGTGGCTTTCGGATAAATGTGGACGGGCGCAGTGGTACTCGCTTTCAAAACATAACCTTGCCAGGGAGGGATAGTATTTTCATCTTTGTGGAAGCTACTTTTCCTGAGGGTGCTTCCAATCTACCCGAACTGCAAGAGGACGATATTCTCCTGAGTTTGGGGCAACGAGAGCAGAAAATACATTTGGAGGCATGGCGACAAAATATATATCGACACACAGAACTCATTGTGGAGAGAGATACGGTTTTTACCGCTGATAGACCGATCTATATTGTCGATAGCTTGGTGGTGGCAGAGGGAGCCACTTTGACCATACAACCCAATGCGCACATTCTTTTGGCAGATCGAGGGCGCATTTCCGTTCGAGGTTCATTACAAGCCTTGGGCGCAGCCGATAAGCGGATTATGATTGAGGGCATTCGGCGAGATAATCTAATCCCCAAGGTTAATTATCGCTTGGTACCCGGGCAGTGGGAGTATATTCTTTTTACCTCTACCAGTAAGGATAATAAACTGCACTATACCACCATACGCAATGGTCGGGGCGGTGTGCGCTTACAGGGGGAGTCTGCCAATACGACATTTCCCTCTTTGGATCTGAAAGGAGCTGTAATAACCAATATGAAAGGCAATGCCATCGGAGCCAAATACGGCTCTATTTCGATGGAGAATAGCGAGCTGTCCAACACCCTTGCCCACACATTGGAGTTGCATGGGGGGAAGTATCGGCTCAATCACTGCACAATTATCAACCTTTACCCGTGGGACACGAGACAGGGAACAGCCTTGCGCTACTCTGTGGAGGAGGGCAATGGTTCGGGATCGCAGCTCGAAGTTACCAATACGATCGTGGACGGTTCTTACTCTGTGTTGCGTCCGAAAGAGAGAAAACCCTCGGGGGGAGAGATTCAAATAGGCGAGGGTGAAGTGCCATTTGTCTTGTTTAGAAACTGCTATTTGCGTGCGCCTCTCGATTTGTGGGATGTATTTCATAATTCCATAGAAGCAAGTTTGCCGCCGGATAAAGTATATCACAGAACAGGGCGAGACAAACAGAGCAATAAATATGACTTCATCTATGAATACCGTCCTCTTCCTTCCGCTCCGTTTGTCGGCAAAGCAGTCGGCTTTTTGCCCACCGATTTAGATGGACGCCCACGAGCGGCTTCTCCCACAATAGGGGCGTATGAGCCTTCGGAACCTCAAACGGAAACCCAACAATAGCCGATGAAACGATTGCTTGTACAGACAGAAGACGGCACACTTACCCTGCAAGACGAACGCACGGGCGAGACTTTTCACTCTTTGCATGGAGCCGTTAATGAGAGTAGGCATATCTATATTGACTACGGATGGAAGCATTGGATCGCGGGCAATCCGCATTGTCGGGAGATAACACTCCTCGAAATGGGGTTCGGAACGGGCTTGAATGCTCTGCTTACCTATTGGGAGGCGCAGAAGAGCGGCATTAAAGTCCATTACCATACTTACGAACTCTATCCTTTGGAGCAGGAAGAGTATAACCTTTTGGCGTACCCTCTCTTGGATGTTGCTTATGCGCACTCAACGCAAGAAGTTTTGCAGCAGATGCACACCGTTGCTTGGGATGTGCCGATGGCTCTGACTCCGAATTTTATCCTACATAAACACCGAGAAGATTTCACTCAAGCCACGTTGCCCGGTGACGTGGACGTGGTCTATTTCGATGCCTTTTCGCCCAATGTGGAGCCTCAATTATGGACTTTGGAACTTTTCCGTCGATTGTATCTTCGGCACTCTTTCGGTGGTGTTTTGACCACTTATTGTGCCAAAGGGTGCGTGCGCCGAGCTTTGGAGCAAGCGGGATATGGGGTGGAACGCTTGCCGGGACCGATAGGAAAGCGAGAAGTCTTGCGCGCCACCAAAAGGCAGCTTTGATCCTTGGCTTATTTTGACAGTACGTTTGCATCGCTTTTTGGTTGTACATTTGCGGCATGGAACAAAATGAGAAACTACCCATAGAAAATTATGCTCGGGCGGTGGCACGTCTGACAGAGATACTGAATAGAGTTGAACACGACAGCCCTGATGTGGATGAACTGATGTTGCTCACGGAAGAGGCGGTGCAACTCATCGCTTTTTGTCGCGAGAAGCTGAAGACAACCGACCAAAAGATCGAAGCTCTTTTGGCTAAGCTCTCCAATGAAGAGGGGAGCACAACCCATTGAATTGACGAATAAGTGTACCAATAAGAGAACCTTTATGTTTAGAAGATTCATTCCATTAATTACAGCAGTAGCTATGATGACAGCTTGTAATGGCGGGCAAGATGCCGACACACAGGATCTTTCTGCCAATCCGTTTGTAAACCCGTCGGAGACGTATATGTCTGCTCCCGACTTTTCAAAGATTAAAGTGGAGCATTATCGCCCTGCTTTTGAAGAGGGGATGCGCCTCCACACAGAGGAAATAGAGGCGATTTGCAACAACCCCGAGGCACCTACATTTGAGAATACGCTCGTGGCATTGGAAAAAAGCGGTCGTGTGCTGAGCCGTGTTTCCAGCGTGTTTTTTGCTCTTTCATCGGCAGACACCAACGATGAGTTGATTGCCATCGAAGAGGAGATCGCTCCCAAGTTGGCGCAGCACAGCGATGCAATGTACCTTAATGACAAGCTCTTTGCCCGTGTCAAAGCCATCCATGACGGCGACCAATCTGCACTCGATGCCGAAGATAAGCGTTTGGTGAAGTTCTATTACGATCAGTTCGTGCAGAAAGGTGCTTTGCTGAATGCCGAGCAGAAGGAGCAACTCAAGAAGATCAATCAGGAGGAGGCAACCCTTTTGACCGACTTTGGCAATAGATTGACCAAGGCAACCAATGCGCTGATTTTTATCAAGGACAAAGCGGAGCTTGATGGTTTGAGCGAGGAGGAACTGAAAGCCGCTGCCGACAGAGCCGCCGAAGCCAAGCATAGTGGGGAGTATGCTTTCAGTTTGGACAATACCACCCAACAGAGCATCATGACCAAGCTCAACGTGCGTGCCACACGCAAGCTCTTTTACGAGGCGAGCATCAACCGCTGCATGAAGGGCGATGAGTTCGACACGCAGGAGATTGTAAAGCGTCTTGCCAAAATCCGTGCAGAGAAGGCGCAGCTTTTGGGCTTTACTTCCTTTGCTGCGTGGAAGTTGCAAGACCAATTGGCTGCCCGTCCCGAGAATGTTATTGCCATGCTTTCCAATTTGGCGCAGTTGGCAACGCCGCGTGCGCAAGCTGATGCTGCCGAGTTGCAGGCGTTTGCACGTAAGACGGAGGGCAACGACTTCGAGCTGGAGGCGTGGGACTGGAGCTATTTTGCCGAGAAGTTGCGTTCGGAGAAATACGGAATTGATGAAAATACATTGCGTCGTTACTTCGTTTTGGACAACGTGCTGCACAATGGTGTCTTCTATGCTGCCAACAAGCTCTACGGCATTTCGTTCAAACCGCGTACGGATGTTTCGGTATATCACGAAGATGTACGTGTTTGGGATGTGATTGATAAGGATGGCAAGGTGTTTGCGCTCTTCTATTTCGACCCCTATGCACGTCCGTCAAAGAGCGGCGGTGCTTGGATGAGCAACTTTGTGGATCAATCCTATCTTTTGAACCAACAGCCCGTTATCTACAATGTGTGCAACTACACCAAGCCTGCCAAGGGTGAGCCTTGCTTGCTCTCGTGGGATGAGGTAACCACTCTCTATCATGAGTTTGGGCATGCGTTGCACGGACTTTTTGCCAGCCAAAAGTATCCTTCTCTCTCGGGCACGAGCGTTCCGCGCGACTTCGTGGAGATGCCCTCTCAGTTCAATGAGCATTGGGCGGCAGAGCCTTCGGTGTTTGCCAACTATGCGAAGCACTACAAAACGGGAGATGCCATGCCTAACGAATTGGTAGAGAAGTTGCAAAAGGCGCAAGCGTTCAACCAATCCTATCCGATGATGGAGAATGTGGCAGCTTGTCTTTTGGATCAAGCGTGGCACGGATTGACCGTGGAGACTGCCGATGTGGCTGATATCAAAGCATTCCAAGAGGAGCAATTGACCAAGGCAGGCGTATGGAACAAGTGCATTCCACCCCGATACGGCTCTTCCTACTTCCGTCATATTTGGAGCAACGGCTACTCTGCGGGTTACTACGCCTACCTATGGTCAGAGGCGTTGGACAACGATATTTACGCTTGGTTCATGGCGAATGGCGGTTTGACTGCGGCGAATGGAGACCGCTTGCGTGCGATGATCCTTTCCAAGGGAAATACGGAAGATTTGATGAAGCTCTTCACCGAATTTACCAGTCATCAGCAAGTCGATTTGAAGCCTTTGCTCAAGTCAAGAGGTTTGCTCTAAGGAATGGCTGACGGCTCTCCCCCTCAAAAAGGGAGCGAGATCTGCCGAACAAATCAATATACGAACTACATCCCTGTGGTGGACATGGGGATGTAGTTTTTTTGTGCCCGATCGTTGGGTGATAGAGTAGGCGTGGAGCAATCGCTGCTCTCGCCACTGAAAGTTGTTGAGGAAGGGTGGATAAGTTTTTATCCATGCGTGCAATTTTTTATTTCATGTTTTGAACACTACTGACCAAGTCTTGGTCAGTAGTGTTCAAGTCTTGGTTAGTAGTGTTCAAGACTTGGTTAGTAGAATTGGATGCGTGTGGCAAAAGAATTAGCTGCGTACAGTGGAAGTTGGGCAGGCGATGAACTGCGGATTGCTACGCATTCCTCCGAGGGTTGGCAGGCGATGAACTGCGGATCGGTGCGCATTCCTCCGAGGGTTGGCAGGCGATGAACTGCGGATCGGTGCGCATTCCTCCGAGGGTTGGCAGGCGATGAACTGCGGATTGGTGCGTATTCCTCCGAGGATTGGCAGGCGATGGCTTCGCTCTCCTTGGGCGTGGCATTTTTTCATCAAGAGGCGAAAAGAAAAGCCCCTCTGCTCGTGGAGAACAGAGAGGCGTGTTGGGGCTGTACGGATAATGCACCGTGGCAGAGGCTCTTTTTTCAGGACATTGTTCGGTTCCCGAGGCGCACTCCGACAGGGTATTGGTTCATTGCTCTTCCTTGTTGCCGTAGAGGTCGTTCCACCAGGTCGGTTCGCCTTTCAGCCAACGAGAGAACCAGGCAAAGATGCTCTCCGTCCATCGAATGCGACGCTCCGGCTCCAAAATGAAGTGATCTTCGCCCGTGAAGGTGATCAACTCCACTTCGCGACCCAATACCTTGAGGGCATTGTACATATTGATGCTCTCCGCCGTGGGTACGTTCGTGTCGCTATCCCCGTGCAGCAATAGGAGAGGCGTGTGTATCTTTTCGGCGTTGAACAGAGGGCTTTGTCCCACATACATGGAGCGGTGCGACCATGGGTAGCTTTCGGCAGATGCCACGGTGCTGTATCCCATGCCCCAATATCCGCTACCCCAATAGTTGGTGATGTTGCTGATCCCGGCATGGCTCACGGCTGCGGCAAAGAGGTCGGTGCGTGTTTGCAGGTATTGCGTCATAAATCCGCCGTAGCTGGCACCGAAACATCCGATCTTTTTCGCATCGACAAAGCTGTTTTGGGCGCAGAAAGCACGCACGGCTTCAATGATTTCCGTGGCGGTCGGTTCGCCCCAAGCGTTCAAGTGGCGAGCGGCAAATTCCTGTCCATACCCCGTACAACCGCTCGGGTTGAGGATGTACACCACATAACCTTGGGCGGCATACATGGCAGGCGAATAGGTACCCTCCATCCTTCTCTTGGAGGGAATGGTGCCGCCGTAGTAGTAGACAAGCATAGGGTATTGGCGAGTGGCATCGAAGTGGGGCGGCAGGTAATACCAGCCTTCAATGGGTGTGCCTTCGGGAGTCGTGTAGGTGAAATCACGCACTTCGGGGCGCATATAACCTTGCATCTTCTCGGCATCTAAATCCCATACGAGCGTCTCCTTACCGTTGCGCACACGATAGAGTTTGTCGGCATGGTCAGCTCCATGTCCCAGATACCACCAATCGCCTTTCACCTTGGGCAAAGAGTAGGAGGCTACTTGCTCTTCCGTGAGGGCAACGGGGCTGATAACACGCTTTTTCAACGCAAGCGAATAGAGCTTTTGGCGAGAACCATCCGTTGCCGAGAAGAGTATGTCACCCTTGTAATCGAATTGGATCTGCTCCACCGTGGGGGCAAAGTCTCGAGTCAGCGGAGTAATGTGCTTATCCTTTTTGCCGAATAGGAAGAGTTCGCGCTCATACGAATTGGCGAGTCGCTCCTTGGGCAGCGTTTTACCGATGCCTTGGAATGCGTTGGGCGATGCCAAGATGAGGAGGTTTTGTTCGTCGTTCGGGAGGTAATAAACCCCGGCAATGTCGATCTCTTTGGTGAAGAGTGTGTCTGTCTTACCCGTTGCAGGGTCAAACTCGCAGAGCGTGCCGAACGTGAAGGGTTGCTTGGTCCAGTCTTTGTCAAAGCTGATCAAGAGCAATTTGCCCGATGTGGCATGGATGTCCATAAGCGATACGGTCTCCGACCCGAACGTAAGCGGAACGGTGGTGCCCGAACGGAGGTCTACACGTTTCCAAAGCGGACGATTGCGCCATCCGGGCATACGGTCGTCGGGGTCTTGCATGCGCTGTACCTTGTCATCCTTGGGCGCAGCCTTGGTTTCATCGTTGAGATACAGGGTTTGTTCGTCGGGGGCAAAGCGAATGCTGCCCTCGGGAAGCGGATCAACCAAAATCTGTTCGTCGCTGCCATCCGGGTTTTGTGTGAAGAGTATTCGTTCGCCACCTTGATTGCGCACGGCATAGAGGCGGTCGCTCTTCGGCATCCATTGTGCGGAAACCAGCTCTTTGGCATCGCGGAGCAGCTTCCCGTCATGGTTGTAGAGGCGGGCGGAGTATTCCGTCTTCAGTGCTCTTTGTTGTGCATACACCACCAAGGCATAGCGACCGGAGGGCGAAAGACGCACGCTGTATAGCGATTTGCCCGACATCATGTAGTCCAATGAGAGCGGTTGAAGGGCTTTCTCATTGAACGAGAGAGCCGACGATGCGGTTACGCTATCCCTTTTCAAGATAACCTTAAAGTCGGGGTCTCGGGTATCTTCATTCAGATACAACAGCTTCAGATAGGCGGTGTGTCCTCCCGGGCGTAGCTTCAAAGGGGCAGAGAGCGTGGGTAGAGAGTCTTGTGTTGAAGGCTCTTTTTGAGAGGCTACACACTTACCGTCGATGAACAGAGCCATGCGCGCTTTTCCATATACCTCCAATTTGCCCGTTGCATACCCTTCGTTGGTCAAAGAGAAACGATAGGTGGAGAGAGCTCCCATCCCGTCTTTGATCTCGGGAACTACTGTAAAGCATCCGTTTGCTCCGCTATTCAGCTTCTTTAGAGCCTTGTTTTTTACCTTGGAGGGTGCTTCCAAAAGCAAATCGGCAGGCGAAAAAGTCTCGCCTTTTACATTTTTCTTTCCATAAATGAGCGTGTGGGGGAGTGGGGTTGTGCCCAAAGACTCGATCTGTTGCAAGATCTCCTCCTGCATCGGAGATTGCCCCCATAACGAGAGGGGAAGGCAGGTTAGTAGCAGGAAAAACAAGTTCCGTTTCATGTTGTATCTACGTTATAGATTTGATTGAATATGTCTCTTTATGTGCCGATAGACCATTCGTATCACCGGGGTGAACGTCACGGCAAAAAGCGTTCAAGGGGGACAAGAGCTTTTCCTCGGGGTTTATTGGGCATACGGCTCTATTTATCCTCGGTAATTGTTCTCCATCCACCTCTCGATACAAAGGTACGAAATAACTCTTTTATTGTTTTTCGTTCAAAGGTTTGGGCGCACCCGTTGGCGCATGGGTGAGGGAAACGGAGCGCATCCAATCCCCACGAGCAAAGCGGAGCCACGCACCCGTTGGTGCGTGGGTAATCGAGTGGCAGTAGTTTGCCATTCGTAAAAGAGCACCACTTTTTGAGGAGTGGTGCTCTCGATCATAATAGGAGTGATAAATGATTTATTGCGGCTTTACTCAAAAGTTCATTCGTCAAGCCCTCCACAGTTGTGCGTAACGAATGGTTTATTGCTGCTCTTCGTAGAGGAAACGTTTGATACTGCGCTTGGGCGTTTTCTCAAAAGGCGTCTCTTGTCGTTGGAAGAGTGTTATCTTTTCATACTGAGCAACCTGATTGTTGAGCTCTGCACGGAACTGCTCGATTGCCGTCCAACCTTCGTCCAAAGTGAGCTCTTGCCTCTTGATCGCCTCTTCGTCAGGTACAATCAAGGCGATCAGTCTCTTGCCTCGCTGCACCACGAGGCTCTCTGCCACGAGTGGGAAGGCGTTGATCTTCGATTCGATTTCCTCGGGGTATATGTTCTGCCCGTTGCCACTCAGGATCATTGTTTTGGAACGTCCCTTGATGAACACATTGCCGTGGGCGTCCATCGTGGCAAGGTCTCCCGTGCGCATCCAACCGTCTTCGGTGAAGAGGAGGGCATTCGCTTCGGGGTTTTTATAGTATCCTTGGCATACATTCATCCCCTTTACTTGGATTTCCCCGGGCATATTCTCTGCAACTCCGGCTTCTCGTGCAATGCGCAACTCCATTGTTTGCAGAGGTTTCCCACAACTCTCGGGTATCCATCGTTTGTTGTTTTCGTAGCAGATGAGCGGTGCGCACTCGGTCATCCCATAGCCTACGGTGAGGGGAAATCCGATTTTTTTCAAGAAATGTCCCACCTCACTCGAAAGAGCGGCTCCTCCGACAATCACTTCGCGGAATTGCCCGCCCAGTACACTCTGAAGACGCTTTTTGATACTGCTGAAAACAATGGAACGCAGACCCGGTATGCGTGTGAGGATCTTTATGGACGGTTGTGCCAATTTGGGAGCGATGGCTTGCTTATAAATCTTCTCCAAAATAAGGGGCACGGTAATCACCAAGTGAGGTTGCACTTTGGCAAAGGCAGCAAGAATGATTTTGGGCGAAGGGATCTTTCCCAAAATGGTAACGTGCGTTCCTATTGTCATGGGGGTTAGGAAGTTGAAGGCACAGCTGTATGTATGCGCCAAGGGTAGGAAACAAAGCACTTTCTCCCCCCTAAACATCAAATTCAGACGGTGTGCATACAGGGCATTACCTGCGAGGTTTTGCCCCGTGATAACCACTCCTTTGCTATTACCCGTGGTTCCACTGGTGTAGTTGATTACCATAACCTCCTTGTTGTCTCGCTCCGAGAAGCGAATGTCTTCCTCTGAGAACTCTTGCTCCGACACCTTGGCAACCTCTTGCAGACGTGCGTTCACTTCGGCATTGGACACCCATATGGGGCTTAATGTTTCCAAGCCCATGAGCAATTCGATTTGAGGACACTTTTGCAAATCTATCTCCTCTCTGATGCGTTTGTCCAATACCAATATGCGCGCATCGCTATGGTCTATGATGCGCTCGGCATCTTGCGGATTAAAGTCTTGCAATATGGGCACGATGACAGCTCCATAGGTAATCGTTGCCAGGAAGAGTATGCACCACCGTGCCGAATCACTTCCCATGAGTGCTACTTTATCGCCCTTTTGCAACCCGAGAGCTGCAAATTGTTTGTGCAGATGAAGCACCTCTCGTGCCACGTTGCCAAAGGTAAAAGTCTCGTTGGTATCGTAGTCTGTAAAGGCAGGAGACGGGAAGCACTCCTTGAAAGTGGTCTCGAAAGCCTTTATCAGATTGTCGTTTACATCAAATTTCATATTCCTATATATTCGTTGTCTCTTCTCTATTTCAGTGCACAAATAAATTATTTCTGTGCAAAGATATAAGGAAAAGTTTGAACAAAGGCGAGCACATTGGGCGAGTTTCTTTCCTTGGTAAAGCGGATGGGGGCACACCGATGCCCCGATAAAATTGGGAGAACAAGCTACTTATGGAGTTGCTTAATGCCTTTTTTCGGAGAGATGGAGCATACGGGAGTGTGTATGGATAGGAGCGCAAGAAAAGAGGTATGCGATGATGAGTCAATTTGGATGCATTCAATCTCAATTTTGTATGCATACAAATTGTATTTTGTATGCATACAATTTCCCATTTCTATGCATTCAAATTTTTAAGCCGTTTGCAATCCTATTTGGAGTTCATTCGGTAGGCATTTTTTTCTGCCGACAACTTGGGTATAGACTACTGTAAACCACTCTGCCCCATCGCGTCCAAATGGGAATGAAAAGGCGGGGAAGCAGACGTTTTCCGCCGAACAGTAAAAAACTTCTCACCAATACTCACAAAAGCGAGATCGATGAGAAGTCTTATCGTTGTACCTATCCTCTGATGAGAATGGGAGGATGTATTATTCAACAATCTTCACCCAACCGTGAACATCCGGAGCATCTCCGTATTGGATGGCACGAAGGGCATTGTACAGCTCTTCGCAGCGTTTACCGGGTTTGCCGTCCTTGGAGAGTACATAGCTCTTGTTCTCATCCAAGTCATCAATGCGAAGGATGGGGCTTATCACGGCAGCTGTACCGCAGGCACCTGCCTCTTCAAACTCGAGAAGCTCCTCTTCTGCCACAGGACGACGTTCTACCTTCATGCCCAAGTCTTGCGCCAATTGCATCAAACTCATGTTGGTGATAGAGGGAAGAATAGAACTTGATTGAGGAGTGATATAGGTGTTGTTTTTGATACCGAAGAAGTTGGCAGGACCGCATTCGTCGATATATTTCTTTTCCTTAGCGTCAAGGAAGAGACATGCGGAGTATCCCTTTTGGTGTGCCAATACGGTAGGCATCATACCCGCAGCGTAGTTACCACCTACTTTGATTGTACCCGTTCCCAATGGAGCAGCACGGTCATAGCCACGCATGATCGCCATGGGAGTGGGCTTAAATCCTTCTTTGAAATAAGGACCTACCGGAGTAACGAATACGACAAACAGGTATTCCGGTGCCGGTTTTACACCCACTTGTGCCCCCAATCCGATAAGAAGAGGACGAAGGTAAAGAGATGCACCGCTCTCGTAAGGGGGTACAAAGCGTTCGTTCAGCTTAATGGCTTTGATACAAGCAGCTTCAAAAAGCTCTTGAGGCACGGGAGCCATTACAACTCCTTCGGCAGAGCGAATCAAACGCTTTGCGTTTTCGTCTATACGGAAAACACGTATTTTGCCATCTTTTCCTCTGAAAGCCTTCAGCCCTTCAAAGGCTTCTTGACCATAGTGGAGGCAAGCAGACGCCATGTGAATGTTGATCGTTTCGTCGGAAGAAACTTCTAATTCACCCCATTTTCCATCTCGATAATAGCAACGTACGTTGTAATCAGTCTTAACGTACCCGAAGCCCAATGAAGACCATTCGATTTGTTCCATAACTGCAATAGGTAAATATATTTTAGTTGTTCTAAGATTTCCCGACAAAAGTAGCCATTATCGGTCAAATAGCAAAGGAAAAACCGACCCTCTTTGTAAGAATTGCCCGCGATCGTAAACGAGCCGACCATTGACGAAAGTAGCTTGTACGGAATGGTCGAATTGATGCCCCGATAGGGGAGACCAGGCACAGCGGCTGAGAATGTTTGTGTCAGATACCCGAGTGGCTTGCTGCGGATTGACCAACACGATGTCGGCATAATACCCCGGTCGCAGGTAGCCCCGTTTCTGTATATGGAACAGATCGGCAGGGGCATGCGCCATTTTTTGAACGACAAACTCTTTACTCCAGAGTCCTTTGCTTGCCAATTCGAGCATCATCAATAGAGAGTGTTGTACCAAAGGACCGCCGGATGCAGCCTTTAAGGCTCCGCCCTCTTTTTCAGTTTTCAGGTGCGGAGCATGGTCTGTGGCGACAATGTCCAGATGGTTTCCCACCAAGGCTTGGCGCAAAAGCTCTCTGTCTGTTGCTGTTTTTACCGAAGGGTTCCATTTAATGGCAGCTCCCAAAGTTGCATAATCCTTGTCTGAAAACCAAAGATGATGTACACATACCTCGGCGGTGATACGCTTCTCGGCAAGAGCAATATCGTTTCGGAAAAGGGCTGCTTCCCGCGCGGTGGAGAGGTGTAATACGTGAAGGCGGGTATTGTATTTCTCAGCTCTATCCAAAGCCTCTGCCGTACAGCGATAACAAGCCTCCTCGCTTCTTATTTGTGGATGCAAACGGATGGGAGGATCTTCGCCCCAAATGGCGGTATAGTGGGCTTTGTTGCGGCGGATGATCTCTTCCGATTCGGAGTGTATGGCCAGCAAGTGGGGACTTTCGGAGAAGAAAACTTGCAACGTATCTTTATCATCCACAAGCATATTACCCGTAGAGGCTCCCAAGAAGAGCTTTATCCCCGGGATGATTTTTGGGTCTATCTTGAAGATGGCTTCGGCATTGTCGTTGGTTCCTCCGATGAAAAACGAATAGTTCGCCCAAGAGACCGCTTCGGCACGTTCATGCTTTTGCATCAATCGATCATAATCGGTAGTGGTCGGATTGGTATTGGGCATATCCATAAACGACGTAACGCCCCCTGCTACTGCGGCACGGCTCTCGCTCTCTATGTCCGCTTTGTGCGTCAGTCCGGGGTCTCGAAAATGTACTTGATCGTCGATGCATCCCGGTAGCAACCATAGTCCCTCGCAGTGGATGAGTTCAGCTCCTCTTGCCTCTTCGGGCAAATCTCCGAGGTTGAGCATGCCGTGGAATATCTGCTGTATATATTGATCTTGTATCAATACAGAGCCTACGAACGTTGTGCCTTCGTTGATAATCTCTGCGTTGAGAAGTAATTGTTTCATATTACCGGCTTGAGTTTACTTTTTACGTTGAGGATAACCTTTGAACATATGCCAGAAACGGAGCTTCAATACTCCGAAAAAGGCTTCTCCGAAAATAGAACTGTTCATTTTCGATATGCCTAATTTTCTG